>JBDNFT010000126.1:0-3922 GCA_041689695.1 Planctomycetaceae bacterium
AAGCAGGACAACTGGCGCCCGAACATGCGTTAGCCATTGTGCCGCACCTCTGCGATGCACTGCAGTACGCACACGACAAGGGTATTATCCACCGCGACATCAAGCCCGAGAACATCCTGATTGCCGTGGACGGTTCGGTGAAGATCGCTGATTTTGGCCTCTCACGGATCCTGGAAAACGAGAGCCAACAAGAGATGCTCACAGGAACGCATCAAGTCATGGGCACACCTCGGTACATGGCTCCCGAAAACCTGGAAGGCTCTCGCAACGTCGATCACCGCGCGGATATTTATTCGCTTGGTGTGTTCTTTTACGAAATGCTGACCGGCGAACTCCCGATTGGACGTTTCGCAGCGCCGTCTACGAAAGTCGAAATAGACGTGCGCCTTGATGAAGTCGTTTTGCGGACGCTTGAGAAGGAGCCGCAGCGCCGCCATCAGCAGGCAAGTCAGATTAAGTCAGACGTGCAATCGATAACATCGACCAGCGATCCGGCGCTAGCGCGTACAGTTGTCAACGATGCGAAACGTTGGGACGACAAAGAAGCCGCAACCGCGAATCTGGCACAGCAGGAGCTCGCCGGACGGATGTTGTTGACACGACGCCAACTAATGGAACGTGTAGAAAATTCACTGCGACCGCTCTTCCGTGGACAGGTGCTGCAGATACTCTTTGGCGTTGCACTGATTGTGCTCGGAGCGCAATGCTGGGCACGAAATACGCAGATTACGCATAAAGTTGTCAACGGAGTCATTGTGCACGTCTACGGCGTACTTGCGATCTCTCAAGCGTTGCTCGACAGCCTGCGATCCGGCTACCTGCGCGCCGGCATCATCATCGGGTTTGTGTGGTGGCTGATGTGGATTCCCATTACCGTTGCCCTCGGCTTCGATGCCGTCGTGTTGTACCGAAATTCTCTTCTGCCGTCGTTAGTCATCGGGATCGTCGGTTTCGTTGCCTCGCTCTGGCTGTACTGGCGCGTTCTGAGAGTTGGCAACGCATCCGCTGAGTCGTGGAGAAGGAAATTCTCTGGTGAGAGCATTTCCGCCGCGTATCTCGCACTCGACGAAATCGAAAACGCCCAAATCCACTGATACTTCGGCGAAAGAAATCGGCGTTGCATCTCTTCCATCTGCACCTCCGCTCGGCGCGCTGTCCTTCATTCTTCAGGAACATAACATCAGCACTTCAGCCAGCAGGCAAAGGGTGATGTCGAATAATGGTCGATCGAGGATCTTCCAACTGTTCAAAGTGACCTACAATTTCACTCAGCCGAATATTGGCATCTGAGTTGCTGGCGGCAATCGCTGATACTCACATGTCCGTCGGCATCACGTTGTGCCATTTGTTTCGCGATGCTCTACTGGACCTTGATGCTCACCGTGTCCGTCTTGTCAGAAATCATCAAAGCGGCGCTGCTGAATGAGGGGGGGCCGAAGAGGCTGCGGGCGGCGTTGGAGAATCCATAAGGCTCGACAGGAATGCCGACTGCGTTCTTTGTCAGCTTGCCGTCCCCGTCCAGATCCTGAAAAACGGCGATCGCTGTTTTCTGGCCGGCGGGGAGTGACATCTGAAACTCGACATGACTTTCCGTCGCCGACACAACCGTTTTGGACGAACTGCTTTCGGGCTTTGGGAAGCCTTTCGCCGAATCGAACACTGCGACATGAACCTGCGATGATTCAGCCTTCAAGCCTTCGATGCGGAACGATACGTTTTGTGTCGAACCAGAGGCCGCCAGTTCTTCGGAGATTGCCATCGGTAAGTTGGTCGCTGAATTCGTCGCGGCAGCATCGGAGGCAGCCTCGGCATCGAACGTGCCGACCTGATCACTCGGCCCGGCGGCATCTGCAATCTTGTCTGTGGCCTTTGTGGTAGGTTGAAGCGTCACTTGCTTCGGCAGGCCTTGCGTCGGCGAGCCTGAATCCCAGTCCAGCCACAGCAGAAATGCACTGGCAACGATGCAGATCAAAAGAAGCACGACGATCGGACTAACCGGTCCTGAGTGTGATGGCTGGACCACTGGATCTTCATTCGACATGACCACTTATCCCCGCTTCCATCGACCGGACAACATCAACGTCAATACGCCCAGAACTACCGAACTTCCCAGCAACACCGTCACTTCGGCCTGGAGACTGCTCAAGGGCGACTGGTACCAGAAGACTTTCTGATAACCATCCAGAGCCCATGCGTTGAACGTCCAGCGGCCGATCTCTTTCATCCGGTCGCTCATGGCGAATCGCGGAATCATGCTGCCGCCGACGGCCGACATACTAAGTATGATCACCACAGAAACAGCGTTTAACTGAGCTCGTGTTTTGCACAGCGTCGCCAGCAGCATCGCAAAACTGGCGGTGGCTGCTGCGGTGCTGAATGTCATGACGCAGAAACCTATCAGGTGTTTGCCAAGCTGAATCTTGAAGGCCACTTCGGCCCACAGGAACATGACGGTAATCTGCAGACAGCCCAGCAATAAAATTCCCAGCCACTTGCCGGTGACGATGTGAAACAGTCCCGCTTTGCTGACAAGAATTCGATCCAGAGTTCCGGACTCGGCCTCTTCCAGCAAAGCCGCCGCATTGCCAGTCGCAGAAAACAACAGAAACAGAACCGCGATACCAGCAGCGTACATCGCGATGCGAGGATTCTCCTGACTGGCCGCCTGCGGATTTTCCACGCTAATGTTGACGGCATCATCATTCTCAGAACCAGCCTTGTCCGCCAACGCTGTTTCCAGCAACTGAGTCGGATTCTCAGACGGCGGCTTGTCAGGTGCGATGGCCCATTCGGAAGGAACTCCTTCCTGCCCATTCACAGAGTTGACGCCATCTGGATTCGTTTGGATCCAGTCGGCGTTTTTATCGTTGACGAAAACGTCAGTGGGCTCCTTCGCAGCGTCAAAGAACTGAGGCCGGTTCCCCGAAACCGCGCTGCCTGGAACCATTGCCTGTGGCGGGACAGGTCTGTCTCCTGCACCCGGAACGTCAACATCGGCCGCAAGACCTGAGGAGGTGCGAAGACTCATCAACTGTTCCGCTGCAACAGCCGCTCGCTTTTGAGCGAAAAATCCTTTGACGATCGAAGTTACCATCGACACCGCCATCGGATTTTGACCGTCCGTCACCAACGATACCTGGCACACGGGTTGATCTTCGTTATCACTCACTTCAACAAGACGGTTTGGAAAATCGGCAGGTAGTCGAATAATCAGATCGTACCGTCCGGACTTTTGCGCGTCCGAGATTTTTGATTCAATCGTTGCATCATCAAGAACACTGTCACTGTCACTGTCATTCAGATCCACTTCGTCTGCTGTCTGATTTGCCGGGGCTTCGGAGTTCGTCTGATCTAAGGCAGGCTGGTCCGAGACTAATTGATCTGAAGTTGTCTGATCCGCAATTGTTGGATCTGAAGTTATTGCGTCTGAAGTTGTCTCGTCCGCTGACGAATTCAATCGCGTGCAAATCAACGACGAGTTCTGTTCCAGAAATCCAAGCAGTTGAAATCCCAGAGCCGTATCGCGATTGCTGATCCAGCCAACTCGCAGCTTCTTGTCTCCGCCGGTCGCGATTCCATTACTAAAGATGGCAGCAAAAATGCTGAAAAAAATCACCGGCATCACAAACACCAGCAACAACTCCAAAGGATTGTTGCGAAGACGCAGATACAGGATACGAAGGATCGTCAGGATCATTCCCGAAGACTCCTTCCCGTCAGCTCAAGAAACACATCCTGCAGACCATAACTGCGAACATCGATCTGACTGGGCTCGCAATCCAGTTGCTTCAACACCGACAAAACCTGAGGCAGTTCTTTCATGGACTTGATGGCACACGTCGCACTGGTGCGGGGTTCGTCAAGAATGAACGAAGCCAGCGGCTTTGTGTAGGGATGATCAAACCGCAGAATGACTCGATGA
>JBDNFT010000127.1:0-5123 GCA_041689695.1 Planctomycetaceae bacterium
GCAGCTTGCGGTGAGCAGCATCAGCACTATGGCACGTCGAACATCCATGCAGTGAGCCCGCCGTTTGAAGGCGTGTGCTTCCGAAGTTGCAGACCATCCATGGTACACAAAACCTCCGGGAATAGCGCCGAAAGCTAACCAATGAGACGCTTGATGGTCAAGATGAGTTGCTCTTGACACGCCGTAATCTGGAATGGGGGCGACTGAAATCTTGAGAAATCCGCCGAATATGGCTGTCAGGGCCAATGACCAGCAGTTTTTGCCGGTTTCTTGGGTTTTACAAACCCGAAACGCCAGTTCTGAAATTGCGATTTTCCCACTATCACAACCCGACACGTGAGTGAGGGATTCAGTTTTGCGATTTCGCAACCCGACACGTGAGTGAGGGATTCAGTTTCGGCGGTATGGTAGCAAATACCTCGCTGACGTTTCGGGTTATGATAAACAGCCTTGTTTTTGGCCACATTGATGCTCATCAATGTGGCACGGATTTTTCTGGATCACGCTCTAAGAGGTAGAACGCACTATCGGCCCGGAGGTTTGCTCCCAGCAGGCGATCAACCGGGCGTCCTCGCACAATCGGGCTTTCCTTGACGATCCTCAAACCGATTCCGTCCATGAGGTCACGGAAATCTTTCATCGACATGAAGTGTACGTTGGGCGATTCATACCATTCAAAGGGCAAAGCCTGAGTGATCGGAGTTCTGCCGCGACGCAAGACTTCCAGTCGCACTCGCCAGTGTCCAAAATTCGGCACGACAATCAACGCACGATGAGCCACTCTCAACATTTCCAATAGCAGCTTTTTGGGATGTCGAACCTGCTGCAAAGTCTGGCTGAGTACCGCGTAGTCGAAGCTGTCGTTGGGAACATCGACCAGGCCTTCGTTCAGGTCTGCTTCAATGGCGGGTAGGCCGCGACGGATCACGGATACGATATTGGCGTGTTCAACTTCCACGCCCATGGTCGTGCAACCCATTTCGTCCCGCAGTCGCTGCATCAGTCGTCCGTCACCGCAGCCAAGGTCGATGACGCGACTGCCGCGGTCGATATGCCGCATGATGAGTTCATCGGTAAGCTGCACCGAAAGGTCGGGCATCTGGTAGCGATTTGCGATTGGCATAGATTTGGTCAAATTCCGGTCGTCTGGACATTCTTGTCCGAGTTTCAATTAAGCGGGGCCGTGACAGCGCTTGCCCACTCATACTCTTGATCCTAATCTTACTCATAATCCTGATCGCCGTTTCTGTCGCGAGGCTTACGTCTGCGAAAAATTCAGCGATACACGGATGCCTGACCCTCAGTTGGTCGCCGATGCGGCAAATCGATGATGATTAAGAGTAAGATTAGGATTAGCAATGTAGCTGCAAAAGTGAAGCTGCGAGAGTGTGGAGTATTGTACGGAAGGCTGGAGTTATCGAGCAAAATTTGTTCAACGGCAAGCCGCTGGATGCGAGAATTTGTGGCGGCTTACTTCTGCAAAAACACTGAGAAGCCAGGGTTCGTCCGATGTTTAGGCCGTCAAATAGAAATATGTTGGGTAAAATATCAACGGACTCGGTAGAAGTTTGGAACCTTGAATTCAGGACATTAGCCATGAAAACAGGAACATTTTTGATATCTCTGGTGATTGCCATCACGGCAATCGTCAGCTCCGTGAGTTCAGGCAACAGCGCTAATGGCGCGAACGTTTGTCCTTTCTGCGATGCTCCGGCGCTGATGCTGTCCGAGCAGATTGGACAGTGCGACCATTTACTTCGAGGCAAATGGCTGTCGAGTGAAAAAGGTGCCAATTTACGAAGCGGCTCGTCCACTTTTGAAATTTTGGACGTGGCCTTTTCAAAGGATGATCGCTTCAAAGTCGGCCAGGTTGTTGTAATGCCGCAATATATCGCTGGCAGCGATACGAGTTCATATTCTCTGATGGGGCCGGACGACCGATTGGAAGATTGGCATGTTCCAGCCGAAATCACCGAGGTGTCATGGACATATCTGGCAAAAATGCCACCGTCGGTTAGGGATCCAAAGGCACAGACTGAACGACTGCTCTATTTCCTGCCTTTCTTTGAAAACCAGGACCTGCTTGTTTCTAATGATGCATTTGGCGAATTTGCAGCAGCCCCGTATGAAGTCATCGTGCCTCTGAAAGATCAACTGCCACGTGAAAAAATTCTCGGCTGGATACAGGATCCCAAGACGCCCGTCACTCGCATTGGTTTCTACGGCATGTTGGCCGGCATCTGCGGCAAGCCAGAAGATGCTTCGATTCTGGAACAGAAGATCGTGACACTGGATGCTGATTTCCGTTTGGGCATCGAAGGCGTCATGGCTGGTTATATGATGATCGCCGGCGAATCAGGATTGGCAAAACTGGAAGAAGTGAAAATCCTCAGCAAGACGGCCATCCATAAGGACGGTAAAGAAATCAAACTGCCGTTCAGTGAAACATACGCCGTCATGCAGGCGCTGCGATTCATGTGGACCTACGAACCGGACCGACTTCCGAAAGATCGTCTCAAGCAATCCATGCATCTGTTGCTGGAACGCAATGAAATGACAGACCTTGTCATTACCGACCTTGCCCGCTGGAAAGACTGGTCGATCCAGGATCGCCTGATGACGATGTACAGCGACGAAAATTATGACATCCCAGCGATCCGTCGAGCGATCGTTCGTTACCTTTACTATTGCAGCCAGGAAAAGAACGAACCCAGTGCCGATGGAACTCGCACATCAACGGCTGATGCCGTCAAAGCCGAAGCCAACATGAAGCGCCTGGAAGAGCTGGATCCAAAAACAGTCAGTGATGCGAAGCGGTATTTGATTCGGTAGCAACTGAATTCGCTGGGTGTGCAAGGGAGCGCGCAACACACCCGCCATCCAGCTTTCCCTGTCCGTGGACTTCGTTCATTCCGCTCACAATTCCTGCCGTAACCTGAGTCTCAATATGCGTTTGCACTGCGTCGCTTTTTCCGTCGTGTCGATCATCCTGACATGCTCGCAATGCTCGTTCGGCCAGAATCAGCCTGAACCAATTCGCACCGCAGCGGTTGGTCCCGATCGTCCGATTCAGGCACTTCTCGTCACAGGCGGCTGTTGCCATGATTACGATCGGCAGAAATTAATTCTAACTCGCGGTATCAGCGCGCGAGCCAACGTGCGATGGACCGTCGTGCATCAGGGCGGGACAACGACAGATACAAAGATCCCGCTTTACGACGATCCAAACTGGGCCGATGGTTTTGACATCGTCGTTCACAATGAATGCTTTTCCGGTGTCACCGACAAAGAATTCGTCGATCGTATTTTGAAGCCACATCGCGAAGGGCTGCCAGCGATTTTGATTCACTGCGCGATGCATTGTTATCGAGTCGGCGATGATCGCTGGTTCGAATTCTGCGGAGTTCAATCGCCTGGCCATGGGCCGCATTATGCGTACACAATCAATAACGAAAAGCCCGATCATCCGATCATGGCGGGTTTCGGCGAACGTTTCGTGACGCCGAAGGGTGAACTGTATCATTCGGCAAAAGTATTCCCCACGGCGACTCCGCTGGGTATCGCAAAACGCCAGGGCGACGAAGAGCCGCAGACCTGCATCTGGACCAACGACTATCATGGGACGCGAGTTTTTGCGACGACCGTTGGTCACTACAACGAGACAATGGTCGAACCTGTCTACATGGACATGATGACGCGCGGTTTGCTCTGGGCTGTTGGTCGTGACCCTGAAAAAGATTTCACGCCGATTACTCCGACGATCGATGAAGAGATGCGAGCCCTTGTCGATGTGCAGATCGAAAAGTATTCACCCGTGTTGACTCAAGGCTGCTGCGGCGAAGGAAATCTGGTCTTCAATCAAAAGGCCACAGCCAGCAGCGAAGAAACCGGCAAGAACAACTTCGCCAGGAATGCCGTTGACGGGCGACTGGATACTCGTTGGTGTGCCGCTGGAGCGTCCGGTGGCCAGTCAATCACAATTGATATGGAAAAACCGCTGTCCATTCGCAACGTGCGGCTGCATTGGGAATCAAAGCAGACGGCCTATCAGTATACGATCGAATCGTCTGCCGATGCCACGGACTGGACAATGCTCGCCGACCAGTCGAAGAACAAGGAACCACGCGGGCTGTCAGTGGATGCGGTCAAAGCTGACGACGCGCGTTATCTAAAGATTACGTTTCAGGGTTCTAACGGTGGTGGCTGGGGCAGCATCTGGGAAATCGAAGCCTATCCTGGCGATCTGCCTCCGCTGCCGGAAGGTATCGATTCTGGAGCTCAGGGAGCGGCATTGATTGAAGACGTGAAGGCTCCGGATGGCTTCGACGTCACTTTGTATGCCACGCCGCCGCAGGTGAATTATCCAGTCTGCATCACCACATCTGTCGCAGGCGAAGTGTTCATCGGCGTAGATGAACAGGGATCGCTCGGCAAAGATCCGGGACGTGGCCGCATCGTACGGTGCCTCGACACCGACGGCGATGGCAAGGCCGATAAATTCAACGACTTCGCCAAAATGGATCATCCACGCGGATTGATCTACGACAATGGATCGCTGTGGGTTCTGCATCCGCCATTTCTGACCGTCTATCGTGACACCAACGGCGACGGCATGTCGGACCAAAGCGAAGTGCTGATCGAAGGCATCAGCACAGAAGAAGTCAACAAGCGAGGTGCCGATCATACGACCAACGGCATACGCATGGGCATCGATGGCTGGATTTATATCGCCGTTGGTGACTTCGGTTTCAATAAAGCCGTCGCCAAAGACGGCACGACGTTGAGCAAACGCGGCGGCGGAGTTGTTCGCATTCGTCCCGACGGCACGGAGATGGAAGTCTTCTCCTGGGGCCAGCGTAACATCGTCGATATCGCGATCGATCCACAGATGAACATCTTCACTCGCGACAACACTAACGACGGTGGCGGCTGGGACATTCGGTTGTCGCACATCATGCAGACGGCGAACTATGGCTATCCGTCGCAGTACATCAATTTCACCCAAGAAATCATGCCGCCGCTGGCTGATTACGGCGGTGGTTCCGGCTGTGGAGCACTCTATTTTCAGGACGACCGCTGGCCAGCTCCGTACAACGACATGCTGCTGACCTGCGACTGGGGCC
>JBDNFT010000128.1:0-4239 GCA_041689695.1 Planctomycetaceae bacterium
CCGGTCTTGACGTCGATGCACGCCAGAATGCCATCGTCCAAACCATAGACGTAGTTCTCACGTTGGACGGCTTCGTTAAATTTCAGCTTCATGTTCTTATTGGGAGGCCAGACTTCTGCCGGTCGACCGTCCTGGAGCGTCGTTGGATCAATCAGGACGCAACCGGAATCATATCCACTGCTTAAAAACAGGTGATCATCGAAGAGCATGGGTTGAGCCACATTGATTTTGTATTGATTCGTCCATGGATATTCCCACAACTGTTGGCCAGTGGCCGGATCAAGTCCCTGCAGTCCGTCACCATGAAATATCAACAACTGGAGTGTCCCAGCGATCGTTTCTAATCGAGGCGTGGCGTAGCCAGCCTGATGATTTCCTGACGCCCAGACAATCTCACCAGTCGCACGATCATAGGCAATCACAGCTTTGTCTTTGTAGCCGCCAGCATCGACGATGACCGTGTTTTCATAGATCATGGGAGAACCGCTCATCCCCCATTCGATCATGCTGGATTCTGCATCGCCGCAGATATTGCGTTGCCAGATCTTTGCGCCGGTCAGCGGATTGAGAGCATTCAAGATTCCGGTAGCCCCCAGCGCAAAGATGGTGTTTTCAGTCACCGTTGGCGTTGCGCGTGGGCCAATTCCGCCCTGTGCTGTTTCATAGCGCGCGGGATCTTCGTGGCGCCATAATTCTACTCCCGTGTCAGCATTGTAACAGACAACACATTCGAGCGATCCACGCTGCTCCTGAGTAAACAGTCGCTCGCCGACAACAGTAAATGACGACCATGCATCACCAACCGGATGACGCCATAGCTCTTTTGGCACGTTGTTCTGCCAGTCGAACGAACATTGAGGTTCCGCAATTTCGCGGCTTCCGTTCAGTCCACAATTTTGTGGCCAGTCGGCTGCGCTAATCGTCAGACCGGACCGCGTGTCAGTGACATCCGAAGCCGGACCGTTTGGCACTTCAGGAACTGCTGCGATGCTGTTCTGTGGAGCATTCTGGTTCAGCCATTCCTGAGCTTTTTCGCTCGGAGAAGGAGCATCCCAGACAAACCAGAATATCGGGCGCATATCCCCGGTAAATTCGACGTTGCGAACACACAACATTGCCCCGCCGACGATGGTAAGACCAACCAACAACAAACCCATCAGCCGAGTCCAGAAGCGAATTCCCGAAAAGAACACCCACCAGATCATTAGAACCAGCAGCGTGATCGCAACGCCTTCATAGGTACGAATGATTTTGTCTGTATCATTGGCAGCGCCGCGGTTGACGGCTACCGTAGCGACCGCCCCGACCGCTAACAATGCCAACCCCGTCTTCCAGCGAAATCTATTACGCAAAGTCTGAATTGCAGGCAGCGATGATTCCTGCGATGGATCGTGAACCAAATTACTCATGAGCGATCGGAGCCTTTTTCGAAATCCTTGTTGAACCCGAGCCAACGGCGAGGCCACCGTGATGCCTCGCCGTTGGCTCGGGTTAAACGGTGAAAGCCTCAATCCACGCCGAACAAAGCATAACAACCCGCGAAGATCTTGCTTGCAGTCGATGTCAAAACATCAACCGGTCCCATTCCGCCGAGAAACATGGCCGCGATCAGGAACGGATCTAACCAGGACAGCCCTGTAAAAGAGTACGTCAGCCTTTCCAGGCTGACATTGTTCTTCTTCGTGTCAGGCTAGAAAGCCTGACGTACTTTTCAGTGATGGCTATCACTCAGAGTATCTCGCCCCCAATCAAAGACTGCAAGAATGGGCAGGGCCTCGTCACGAATTGCCCATTCTTACCAAACGTTGGCATTCTTGGTAAGGTATTAGGGGTTCGTGGTATTTTCTGTTTCGTAGCAATACCGGATACCGATGCGACTGAGGGGAAAACAATTCCGCTTTGCGGGTTCGCGCCAACTGGCCGCTGAGTCGTAGAGTGCCAAATTGGGTAGTAGTGTGGCAAATACAGCGGAGATTCATCGGAATTGCCGTTGCACCCAGTCGGACGGGGTCCCATCATAACGCGGGGATATTGAGGGAAACGTGGTAATTTGGCTGCGACCGCGTTAGATGTTCAGCATTTTTGCGTCGTTTGCTTTTGAGTCGTGTCGTTTTATGTGAGAATCTCGCCTTCACTGATACGGCTCTTGCCGTTCTGCCAAGGGCGTTTAGCTACGGGCGTTCTCTGATTTCTTTTCAACGCTAGTTCAGGGTTTCAATGATTATGTCACGTAAAAACTCAGGTCGTCAAGGGTTTCTGCGTCAATTGGACTCCATGCTGGGACGCACGAATCAGCGTAGAAAGAAGCAGTCAGCGTTTTCGGCACCGGCCGAACACCTGGAGGTTCGTCAACTGCTTGCGGCTGACCTTGCAAAGGTCCTTGAACAAGCTGCAATTCTGGACACTGTTGGTCCGACCGACCAAGTGAACAGCTACTTCGTGGTCTTCACTGCTCCCATGGACGCCTCTGCAATTCAGGCAGCGACCGGTGCCACTTCAGTCACACCATACGCTCCAATTCCGAATACTTTTGACGTCCGTTACACCACGGCGATCACTTTGCAGACTGCTGCAGATCGAATTTCGACACTCAGCAATTTCAAGTCTTTGGCCCCGACTGTAGAAATCCCAGTCGAAACGCGAATGATTCCGAACGATACATTTTTCCCAGCGCAGTGGTACTTGAATAACACTGGGCAGACCAACGGAACTCCCGGTGCGGACTTAAATGTCACAGGTGTCTGGGATACTTACAATGGCAATGGCGTGACTGTCGCAGTGGTAGACGATGGCGTTGATATTCAACACCAGGATTTGATTGGAAAGGTCGTTCTGGCGTCAAGTCTTGACCTTGTCGGTGGAGGCGGTACTGACCCGACGCCATTTAACACGGCCAACTCAATTCACGGAACGGGTGTCGCGGGAATCATAGCGGCCGTCGGAAACAACTCTCAGGGGATCACAGGGACGGCGTTCGGTGCCAGTATCGCCGGTATTCGCTTGATTTCTCAGGGCGCGAACGGGGCAACGTTCGTTTCGGCATCAACCACGGCGACGGCGTTGACCCATGCCTTGGGCACAATTTCCGTGTCGAACAACAGTTGGGGACCGCGTGGAAACGGCGATATTGCAGTGTTGCCGATTCAGGTTTCGACAGCTTTGAATACCGGCACGACAACGGGGCGCAATGGTAACGGCATCATCTACGTCTGGGCCGCTGGAAACGGCGGAGCCAGTGGGGACTACGTCAACTACGATCCGTATGCAAGCTCCAGAAATGTTATCGCGGTTGGGGCTGTTGATGATTCGGCCGTCCATTCTGCTTACAGTGAACGTGGAGCATCATTGCTGGTTTCGGCGTATTCAGCGCCTTCGGCCATTATGACACTGGATCTTCGTGATGACTTTGGAGTCAACGCCGATCCCGCCCCGAACGCGGCCGGAACGCCGCCAAATCCTGATCCAGACCAGGAACGCTATAACGGCGTTCTGCTAAACAGAAACTACACACGAAGACTTGCGGCAGACACATCGACGGCCGCTGCACAAGTTTCCGGCGTCGCAGCGTTAATGCTTGAGGCGAATCCGAATCTCTCGTATCGCGATGTGATGGAGATTCTGATTGACACGGCTCGACGTGCTGATCCTGGTGACATCGAATGGACGCAGAATGGGGCGGGCCGATGGATCAACTACAAATACGGATTCGGTGTGGTTGACGCTCAAGCGGCAGTTGATGCCGCCGTTGCTAAGATCGGTGATTCTCCACGCGCACCGCTGGTGAATGAAAATACGCCGACCGTGCAGGTTTCAACACTCATCCCGGATTTCGCTGCAACGGGCGTAACGGCAACAGTCGATGCGACGTCCGCATTGTCACTTGAACACGTCGAGTTGGTTCTTACTGCAAGTCATGCGCGTCGCGGCGATTTGAGAGTCACATTGACTTCACCAGACGGCACGCAGTCTGTCATGGCAGAACAACGCACAGTGACGACAGGTCAGAATTACGCTCAATACACTTTCACGACGCCACGATTCTGGGGCGAAGAATCCATCGGAACATGGACGGTACGCGTCCAGGACTTGCTGAATGGTGTGACCGGAACGTTTAACAACTTCCAGTTGAGATTCTATGGCACAGAACGGCCATTGGCGCTGGCTGCTTCTCCGCGAACATTCCGCGAAGATGCGGGTGTCCTTGCTTCGACTGGCACTGTGTCTCGACCTGCATCAGCA
>JBDNFT010000129.1:0-5617 GCA_041689695.1 Planctomycetaceae bacterium
CCGCTCCTGCGCGACCAGCGGCACCTGCCGCCCCGCGTGCAAATCGTCCTGCTCCCGCGTCAGTGCCTGAATTAAAACCAGCACCGGTCTCAAAACCAGCACCGCCACGTTCGTCAGCACCAGTTCGGCCTGAACGCGGAAGATCTGCTGGTTCGCGAACACCCACGCAAAATCAGGACGACGAATGGAACTCAGATGGATACGACTCCAATGACACCTACGGCAATACCGCTCCCGCAGCCCCGCGCAGACCACAACAGACGTTTATGCAGAAGAACGGCCTGCTGATTGGCATCATCGGCGGCGGTGGCAGCGGTCTGTTGCTGCTACTCATCGGAGGACTGATCTACTGGAAGATGCGACCAGTGACGGATCTGAATCCTGTGGCTCAGAATCCACCGATCGCATCCGGAACGAATCCCGTCGATACAACGCAGAGTACGCCGCCGCTTGTCGCTGATGCTGGCACGCCACCGGTCGTCAATCCCGGCGCGATCAGCGTGCCGCCGGTCGTTCCTCCTGCGGCACAAACGCCTGCGCAATTTCCAAACGGCGGCAATGGATCTGGGGCAGCCAACGCTCCAATTGCAGTGATAGCGGCCAATTCACGAAAGTTGCGTTACGAATGGAAGCCCGGTTCGGAATTCATCTATCAGTTTACGATTCAGCAGGGAGAAGGCGACGGATCGTCAAAGACCACGGGAGTTTGTTCTTATCGCGTCGAAGGAGGTGCCAATAAGATTGTAGACGATGAAGAAGGCTCCGGCACAGGATTTGTGGTCGCTCCCAATGGAATCCTTGCCACGTGTGCTCACGTGGTGGAAGGTGCCAAGCGAATGGAAGTGAATCTGGGAGGCCAGAGTTATCCGGCCACTGTCATCGCTGTGGACTCCAAAGCAGACGTGGCGCTTATTCGCATCAATGCCAACGGGCTGAATGCTTTGCCGTTGGGCGATTCAGAATCAGTGCAGCTTGCGGAATCCGTACGAGCAATCGGTTATCCGCTATCGGACGTTCTGGGAACCGACGTGAAAGTGACGACTGGTACCGTCGCTGGCATTGTTCAGGACAAACAGCGCGGCAAACGAATTCAGATTGATGCATCGATCAATCCCGGTAACAGTGGTGGTCCCGTTGTGAATTCGGCTGGCCAGGTAATCGGTGTGGCAAGTTCAAAACTCTCGGGTTCATCCGTGACTTCCGTCGGTTTTGCATCGCCCATTAATGATCTGCGCACACTTGCAGCGACTGCGAACATGCCGTTTCCCGTCGCACCGAAAGGCCAGGAACTGGCCGGTACCGAGGTCGCTCGGCGCGTCACACCGGCAGTTGCTTACATTCGAGTTTGGGGAAACAGCGGAGGACGTCTGCACAACATCAGCTACACAGCGACATTCTCTGAATCTCAACAGATGAGCGGCCGCCGGATGGGTCGCGGATTTGCAATGCCACCGATGCCTTCGTTTCCATCGCATACGTCGGATCAAGGCAAATTGGTTGTGAATAGCTTAGGGGAAGTTTTAGAGCTCAATGGCAAGGAACAGCTGCCAGCAGTTCCTGGGCCGGTCGGTACCTTCTTTCTTGAGCCTCTCGACGCCCATTCAGAATCGGAATGGCACACAGAATCAGAAACGAACCTGCAGCGGATTAAACGCGATGACAGCAGTCCCTTCAGTGGCCGATTCGGAGGCCGCCGCGGGTTCGGTGGCCCTCCTGGATTTCCCGATCCTTTTGGTCGAAATCGTGAGGACGAAGTGATCGAAACGATTCCAGCGACAGAAAAGACAACGTATCGCGTCGAGAGCACGCTTAACAATAAGATCTCACTCGCGAAGTCATACGAATTCACCGCCATCAGATCCAACGGTGAAATGTACATGAACATCCGTGGCAACGGAACGGTTGTGTTTGACATCGAACGTGGCATGCCGAGCAGCATGGAATTCAACACGCGGATTCAGCAAAAAGACGGTGCTAATTCAGTCGATGTACCTGTGAAAATCACATACGCTCTTCGAAGTGTTGAAGATATCCAGCGGGAACGAGAACAGGCGGAGGCGGCTCGCAAAAAGCAGGAAGAAGAAAAGGCGACACCTAACCCTGCGTTGGTAGACGAAGTGCTGGCGCAGATTAAAGCTCAGGAAGGCGGATCGGGAGCTTCCGCGCCGCTGAATCGACTCACGCAACTGGCCGTCGTAGATTCCAGGCGGGATGAAGTAATCAGAGTGATGAAGAATCACATGTCCAACAGCAACGGTTTTGTCAAGAAGTCAGCGACCGAAGTCTTTTGCATGTACGCGACGACCGAACATCTGCCCGAACTTCGAAGAATCCTCGAAGACAAAGACGGCTTGATGATTGAAGCCAGAAAACGTGCGTTTCAGACGATCGCAAAAGTAGGCACCGCGGAAGACTATCCAATGCTGATTACTCTCATTGGTGACAACTTCATTCGCACTGATGTGAAGAATGCACTGATCCGTATCGGGCCACTGATTGAAGATCCGATTTTAAAACAGATTGAATCTGTGACCGACATTTTTGCTCGGAACGAGTTGATTGAAGTGCTCAAAAAAGTCGGCACGAAGAAGAGTATCGAGACGCTGGAAAAGCTGGCCAAAGAAGGCCACGCCCGTCACAACGCCACACAAGCGCTGGATGCGATTCGGGCGAGAATGTGATCGAGCCCCGCGACTACCGGCGAATGTATAGTGTAGTCGTAGGACGGGACTCCAGTCCCGTCCTGACCTGAAATAGCGTACGTCAGCCTTTCCAGGCTGACTTATTCGCCTTCGTGTCACGCCAGAAAGCCTGACGTACTTTTAACGACAGTTCTTTAGCGAACCAGTGCCGAACCCTTCGCATCGTTTGAATCTGTCCATTCTGCTGCAGGCGGCGAAGCCACCACGGCATCAGGGCGGAACTGCGCTTCGTACAGGCGACGATAAACGCCATTCAACGCTAACAGGCTTTCGTGAGTTCCCTCTTCCACGATCTGACCGTGATCCAGCACGAGCAGACGATCAGCCTGCTGCAAAGTCGTCAGGCGGTGAGCGATCGCAATTGTCGTGCGGCCCTTGATCAGGTTATCCAGAGCCAACTGGATATCACGTTCCGTTTCATTGTCAACGGATGATGTGGCCTCATCAAGAATCAGAATTCGCGGATTCACCAGCAACGCGCGGGCAATGCTGATTCGTTGACGCTCTCCACCAGACAGCAACTGGCCTCGTTCACCAACGGTCGAATCATAGCCGTCGGTAAGATTCATAATGAAATCGTGCGCTCGTGCGGCCTGAGCAGCAGCGATGATTTCTTCCCGCGTTGCATCCGGACGACCGTAGGCGATGTTTTCGGCAATCGTGCCGAAGAACAAAAACGGTTCCTGAAGCACAAGCCCGATTTGCCGACGAAGATCGCTTAGAGAAAGCTCGCGAACGTCAATTCCATCAATGCGAACCACGCCTGACGATACGTCGTAAAAGCGACACAGCAGATTGATGAGCGTTGTCTTGCCAGCACCACTCGATCCCACAAGGCCGATCATTTCTCCAGGCCGAATCGACGTTGATACACCAGCCAGAATTTCCCGAGCTCCAAAATTGAATCGGACGTTTTCCAATTCAACCGCACCAGCCATGTGAGTCAATGGGATTGGATTTTCGGGTTCCGGTACGCCAGGCGTACGATCCAGAATTTCGAACAATCGATTCGCACTGACCGCCGCCCGCTGCGTCGCGGCGGCCATGCGACTCATCGAATCAAGACGCGAATAGAACCGCGAAATATAAGCCACAAATGCTGTCAGAACGCCCACCGTAATTCGATGATTAAACACGCCGTAAACACCGCAGCCCCAGACAATTAATAAACCTAAATCCGTCAACAACGCAACGATCGGACCAAAATACGACCATGTCCGATTCACATCATCATTGGCGGCCAACAGGACGTCGTTCGCTTTGCGAAACCTCTCAACTTCCCGACTTTCCTGAGCAAACGCCTTTACCACGCGAATGCCGGGAATGGTATCCGCCAGCACACTGGTCATAGCCCCCATGGCTTCATTACCCGCAGTGAATCGATTCAGCAGTCGATCACGTACGCTTTGTACCAGCCAGGCAATAAACGGCAGCGGGGCCATAGTTGCCAGAGCCAGCCAGGGGTCGATGCTGACCAGGATCACGGCACTCATTGAAATCAGCAGCACGTCGGCAGCAAAATCGATGAACTGCAGAGACAGAAAACTGCAGATACGATCGGCATCGTTGCTCACGCGGGAGATCAAATCCCCGGTTCGGTATTCAGAAAAGAAGTCCTGCGACAGGGTTTGCAGATGAGCATACGTCCTGTTGCGTAAGTCGGCTACGATGCGTTCTGCCGTCCACGCCAGCACAAATGTGCGAGCCCACGACAACAACCATGAAGCCACAGCGGCGAACGCCAAACCCGCCAGAAACCATGGCACACGACCAATGCCTGATTCATCACCGTTTTGATAAGGAATCAACACGCCGTCCAGCAAAGGCATCGTCAGGTACGGTGGTACCAGAGTTGCTGCAGTCGCTGCGATTGACAACAGGCATCCCGCAGCGACTTGTTTCCACCACGCTTTTGCGGAGCAGCCAAGTCGCCACATGGATCCATACATAGATGTCGAACGCGCGGCGTTGGTCTCAGTCATGCCGTAACCGTGGGGGGTGTCTGAGGCGTAATAGAATTTTTTCGGCCAACATAGTCCATCAGAAATTCAACAGTCTCATCCACGGTATCTGCCTGCAGCAGCAAGAGATCGCCGGGACGCAGATTGTTGAGTGCTGTCTCCGCTGCCACGAGCGCTCCTTCGACCGTACAAATGTTCTTTGCGCGTGTTCCGCGATTTAGACCAGACTGAAACAAGGCGATCGTCTCACCGTCCGCTCGACCACGTTTGTAATGGCCTTCGTAGACGTAGACATCGTCGAAGTGATTCCCCAACTGTTCACCTTGGCGTTCGATGTCGCAGTTGCGACGATCACCAGCCGTTGAATAAACCACGCTGCGACGATTTCCAGGGAGAGTTTCGACGGCTTTGATCAGTGCGTCAAGAGCAGAAGGGTTGTGGCCGTAGTCCACCACAACCATCGCTTGGTTGATTTCGACGATATTGAATCGCCCCGGTGACTGTTTCATGTCCGGATGGAAGGTACGCAGCCCCAACTGAATCTGCGACAAAGGAAGTCCCAGTGACCAGCCCGCACCAGCAGCAGCCAGCACGTTTTCCACCTGAAATGCCACATGGCCCTTCATCGTCACCGGGATGTTCGTCAGTGTATCGATGATTGTTTCTGCGCCATCTTCCACCAGCACGATTGATCCGTTACGAACGAAGATCACGGACTTTCCAGCACTGCGGTGAGCAAACAGAGTTGGATGATGTTCGGCGATTGCAAACATCAAAGATCGGCCCGGACATTTTTCACTCATCGGTGCCACGAACGGATCTGCCGCATTCAACACTGCAGTCCCTGTTGGCTTGACGACATCGACGATTGTACGTTTGACCAACGCCAGTTTTTCCAGCGTATCAATGCCTTCCAGACCAAGGTGATCGCCTTCGCCGATGTTTGTAACAACC
>JBDNFT010000130.1:0-12464 GCA_041689695.1 Planctomycetaceae bacterium
GGCCAGATTGGCAAATCGACGTACGCCTCTGCGGCGGGCCACGAATAGGAGTCTGGGACGGACGTCTTTCCAATGAACCAGGTATGAACCCATTGGTTGAACGGATAGTTCTCGGCCGGATCGCTTTGACCATAGACGGTAACGCCGACAGGCGGCGTCTGACCGGCGACACGCGTGTCAAGATGCAAAGGATGAAGTGGATGCTTGACCCCCACACCGACGGTGTAGGTCATGTTGTCCGGGTTTGCGCCCGCGCTGTAGTTCGCCGCTCGCAAAGCACCCTTCAAATACCTGGGATCTTGCGTAACGTAATGGGCGCGCGGCAGGACTTGAGCCACCATTTCGGGCACTGAAAAGTAACTCACGAAACCCATGGACGGCAGACTGGGAATTGCACTTGTCAGTCCAAAGCTGTTGCCTTCGGCGAATTTCAGCGCGGTTTCCGCACTACCAATCAACGCGGAACGCGCTTTCGCTTTGAGGTCCGCATCGCCCAGATCTTCCGGCAATCGAGCGTAAGCGAAAATGGCGTCAAGCTGAGCGACGGCGTCGTTGGCATTGGTCTGAAGTGTCGTGACTTCCCGGAACGCTTGGTGAAAAGCAGGACGCCCTGTTAACCAGTACAATTCCACGCTGGCGACGGCTTTGTATTCGATCGCCTTATCCGGCAATTGCGGAAGTGACTGCTGCTGTGCCCAGTTCCAGGCGCTGATCGCACTCGTTTCGTATTCGTCGGCGAGCTTGGCGTCATATTTTCGCAGTAGTCGTGCGGCTTTCGCAGCCACGCCAGCGTAGCGAAGAGTACTTTCCACGTCGGCTGCGTAAACACCGATCACCACCGAGTTCTGCCAGCTCGTTTCGCCGGCGCGTTGACCTCCTGCCGGCCCGAATCCACCGCGCACCGCACCGCTGGAAAGCTGCAGTCGTTGATGCCCCGCCAAGTTCCAGAGAGCTTCGTCAAGCAAATCGGGCAGTCGATTATCCGCCTCCGATGGCGGCAGCGACAGTTTGACATTCTCGAAGTAGTCCGGAAACAAATCGAGCAAGTCAAGATTCAAATAGCTTGCGTACAAATGTGGCGAGAGCGTGTCCCAGTCGCCTGCGTCCATGTAGCCGCCGAACACGACCGTAACCGGTTCCAGCTTTCCCTGACCGTTGTTCCAAAGTTCGATCAGGTTGGCTTTCCGTTCATCCTCCTGAGCTCCGGCAAAGGGGATGCTCAACTGAACAAACTTCGCCCCGTCTTCAGGATGAAAGTTTCGTGGTCGTTCGTAATCCGTGAAAGGCGCTCCGAGTGCGATTCCGCTCCGCTGGCGGAGAAAACCCTTCATCGATGTTTGGAATACCTTGCGCCACACATCCTCATTTATTTCAAACGGATAGCTGCAACCAATTCCGTCGACATAGACGCGATAGGTTCCCGGCTCCTCGAACTCACTGAAGTCCAGAAATAGAACGTCTGTCCGACTGTAGTTCCGTTGCTCCTTAAAACTCGGCTCGCCCTGATCCGCAGGAAACGCCATCTGAGCGACTCCATCGAACATCGACTTGCCACTAACCATGTCAAGCAGGTGGAATTGGAGCCCGGCTGGGTCCATGTGCAGTGCGCCGCCAGTGCCGAGCCATGTCGACAGGTATGCCCGTTTGTACGGATCACTTGGGCGGTAACCGATCTGCGATACGTGAACCGCATCACTGCGAACCTTTGTCGGTTCGTGTCGGTAAGTGATACTCGACTCGCGAGTGTTCACCGCTTTGAACTCGATCGTGTAACTCTTACCTTCCTGAAGGGGGCGTGGCAGCTTAAGAAAGATATGATGCCGCACCGGCATTTGATTGGATGTATACGCCAGATCCGTCAGTTTGCTCTTGCGATAGACCGCAGTGGGCGGCATGGCAGTTGCGTAATTGGAATCGTCGTCGGATTGAATCCGGTAGGCTTCAGGTTCCGCTAGCGTCACTTCCGTAATGGCTTCGCCCTCGACGTTATCGGCAGGCCGGACCACCTTTGCCGCGCTCGCATAGTCACCCAGCGTTCGAACTCCGGCGTCCTGCTTCCGCCAAACACTTAGATCGTTTGCTTGAAGCACGATCTTACCGTCCTCGACAACGAGTAGCTCATCACCCTGTTTGCGGATTTCGTCACCGGGTTGCGGTTCATAGGGCAACTGACCGGCGGGCTCGACTTTCAACTCCTGAATTGTGACCGCGAGGATGTCTGGTGCTACGGGAGCGACATGTTCAACGACCGACCCCGATTCGGAGTGCGAGACACCTGCGGACAGGGCTATGGCTTTCCTGGTTGCAAGCTCTTCGGCAACTTTCATTTTGCGGGCTTGTTCCTCAGCAAGTCGTTCTTTCAGAGCGGCTCGCAGGGCCAGCGTTGGAGCGTCAGGCTCTACGAGATCCAGTCTCACAACAGTGATGTCAATCGCTTTGTCCTGCCCGCGTCCCCACTGGCCCTGCAGTCCAAGTTGTCTGATTTGACTGAGGTCAAGTCCCACCATCTTTCCTTCGTCTTTGATTTGATTCGGCGAACCAAGCCCGGCCCCGTCTTCCGCTACCAGCTCGACCGGCACTCCCACGGGCTTGCCCTGCAGGCTGAAAAGAAACAGATGCCCCGTCCCGTCGGCATCATTGAAAATGACATTAATTCCTTCCGCCTGGTTGCCTTCGTTGATTCGAAGATGCAACCGCGGGCTGCGGCCGGCGAAGGCAGCGAGATCCAGCTTAATATTCACGCCGGCCCCTCCGGCATTTTTCGGCGCCTGAATCCTGACTCCTCCATCCGCTGCCGTCGTCTGATCTTTCCAGTCGAGATAAGTGAACTCGAACGGTGTGCGGAAGTCGAAGGCAACCGCGTCGTCCTCGCGGACCTCAGGTGTTTCAGCGAAAACAGGACACGCGCAACAAAAGATTAGCGCACAACTAATCGTGAGTTTCATTCTATCCCTGTCCTGATAATGACGGCTTTAATAATCTTGTCCGCAGGCTTCGTCGATGCGATGGGTGTCAACAAGGAAATCGTTGTGTGTCTCAGCACTTTTCGCCTCGGTTTTAAGGAATCCCAAGAGCAATTCATCTGAGATCTCAGATGGATCTTAATGCAGGTTAGTGGCTATGGCTTCAGCCAACAACCATAAATTATAAATTTTTATTTACTTCGCACCTGCCTATTGACTACACTGAGATCTCAGATAGATTTCTTTTCAGCGGGTTGTACTGGAGTCGTAATTTTTTTCAGGAGTGCGTTTATGTCGGCCGTGGCTGGAGTCGGTTCGCGGAATCTTTTTCAGCCCGTGGAATCACCACGATCTCTGTTGAAGCAACAAGCCTATGACGAACTGAAGCAACGGATTCAGGATGCGACGTTTGCCCCAGGAGCGTTTCTGTCTGAGCGGCAATTGGCGTTGCAGCTTGGGATGAGCAAGACACCGGTTAAGGCGGCGCTGGAACGATTAGAGTCGGAAGGATTTATCGCCGTCTCGCCACAACAGGGCATTGTCGTTCGAGAACTTTCTGTTCACGAGATCGCGGATCAGTTCGAGATTCGTCTCGCTCTTGAATCTTTTGTTCTGCGCAGTGTGAGTGGAAAACTCAGCGACCTTGAAGTATCGCGAGTTCGTGAAAACCTGGAGCGACAGAAAGATGCGGTTGGCAAGACCGATGTGGTGGCAGCGACGGAACTTGACGCGGAGTTTCATGGGATCTTCTGCGAGTGCCTTGGAAACCAGGAAATCATTCGCGTGATGCTGCATCTGCGTGAAAAGATTCATCGAGTGATTGGTCGGGTCTTTCAAAAGACGGTGGATCGATTTGAGGCAAGCTGGAATGAGCATTCGGCGCTTGCTGAAGCGGTGCTGGCTGGTGATGCCGAACTTGCAGTCCAAAGGCTTCAGGAGCATCTGGAGTATGGTAAGCAACTATTGCTCTCGCCGCGCCGCTAACGTATTCCGTGCTCGTGAATGGTCAGCAGGTCGCTGCGAATTACAACAGCGGGGCGACAGGACACTGGGATCGACTTGGTCCATGGTACACCAAAGCTACGAAAGACCAGAACATTGTCGTGACCAGTCAGGGAGGAACGGCGAATTTTTCCGGAGTGGAAATCTGGAAAGGCCAGTACGACGGTATTAATACATCGATCAGCGATGAAGATCTCGCCTTCTTTGAAAAGCGTATTCGACCGCTGCTGGCGAACAAGTGCTACGAATGCCACAGCGCGGAATCGAAAGAATTGCAGGGCGAGTTGCTGGTCGATTCGCGAGCGACATTGCGGCGCGGCGGCGCTAACGGCCCGGCAGTGGTTCCCGGTGACGTCGATAAGAGCCTGCTGATCAATGCCGTTCGGTACGACGATGAAAACATGCAGATGCCGCCCGATGAAAAGCTGTCGGATTCAGAAATCGCAGATCTCGAACGCTGGGTCAGTATCGGTGCTCCGGATCCGCGGACGCACGCCACGAAGCATATCGGCAAACAGATCGATATTGCCGCAGCCCGCGAATTCTGGTCGCTGAAACCGATCACCAATCCATCCGTGCCGCAGGTGAAGAACGCGAAATGGCCGTTCAGCGACATCGACCGCTTTGTTCTTGCCGAACAGGAAGCAAAGAATCTTCGACCATCGCCGGATGCCGACAAAAGCGTCCTCATTCGCCGAGCGACATACGACCTCATCGGTCTGCCGCCAACACTCGATGAAGTTACCGACTTTCTGGCGGACGAATCCAGAGAAGCGTTTGCAAAAGTCGTCGATCGGCTGCTTGCGACGCCTCGCTACGGAGAACGCTGGGGGCGGCACTGGCTGGACGTTGTGCGATATGCCGACACGGCTGGTGACAACTCGGACTATCCGATTCCTCAGAATCATCGCTATCGCGACTGGGTGATTGATGCCTTCAATCGCGACCTGCCCTACGACGAATTTGTTCGCGACCAGCTTGCGGGCGATCTGCTTGGCAGCGCGACCGAATTGGAACGACAAGCGAAGATCATTGCCACCGGATACATCGCCAACTCGCGACGTTTTGGTTCGCGAGTCGATGATTATCCTCAGCACCTGACGATCGAAGACACGATCGATAATCTCGGACGATGTTTCTTGGGGATGACGCTCAGTTGCGCGCGTTGTCATGATCACAAATTCGATCCGATTACGAATCGCGACTATTACGGACTGTACGGCATCTTTGCCAGCACGCGGTATCCGTGGCCGGGTATCGAACTTGATAAGCAACAGAGAAACTTTGTGCCACTGGTGGCGCCAGAACGCAAAGCGGAACTTGAACAGGCTGCGGCGGCCCGCCAGAAGGAACAGTCGCGACTTGATGAGGAAGTGAAGCAGCTTCAAGAATCGCTGAAAAAGGCCGCAGACAAGGATAAGGACGACGCGAAACAGAAACTGAAGGAAGCCGAACGTCGCGCCAAAGAATACCGCGAACAGCCGCCACTGTATGAAACCGCTTACGCCGTCGCGGACGCCGAAAACCTGCACGATGCCTCCGTGCAACTGAAAGGCGACCCCGCCCGCACGGGCGATGTTGTGCCGCGTCACTTTCTGACAGTCTTTGGAGGCAAGGAATTGCCTGCTGACTGTCAAACGAGTGGTCGTGAACAACTGGCTGAATGGATTTTGGCCGACGACAATCCACTGCCCGCCCGTGTCATGGCGAACCGCATCTGGCAGCATCATTTTGGACAGGGGCTGGTGGCCACACCCAACGACTTCGGGAAGCAGGGCAAGCGTCCGACACATCCGGCTCTGCTCGATTACCTGGCAACGCAGTTCCGATCAGGAGGCTGGTCAATCAAATCGATGCATCGCCTGATGATGCTGTCACGCACTTATCAGCAGTCATCAGAACGTAGCCCCGCAGCAATCGCAGATGATCCTTCGAATGACGGGCTGGCGGGATTTCCACGGGTCCGGCTGGACGCCGAATCCATCCGCGACACGATGCTGGTACTTGGCGGGAATCTGGATTTGTCTCCCGCTGGTCCGCATTCATTTCCTGACCAAAGCACCTGGGACTTCACACAGCACAAGCCGTTCAAGGCTGTCTACGAAACAAACCGACGCAGCGTTTATCTGATGACGCAACGCATCCAGCGGCATCCGTTTCTGGCAAACTTCGATGGAGCCGATCCTTCAACCAGTACCGGATCCCGGATGACCAGCACAACACCGTTGCAGGCTCTGTATCTGCTCAACGATCCATTTGTGCACGAACAGTCGCGTTTGGTGGCCGAGCGGATTCGAACTCATGCAGACAACGACACTGCAAGATTGAACTTTGCGTACGAACTCATCTTTTCGCGCCCTGCGGCAACTGAGGAAATCGCCGCCGGTCAGAAATTCCTGATTGACGCTGCGGCACTCTTGAAAAACACCGGCATGTCGGATGAACAAACAGAGATTGAAGTCTGGCAAGCGCTTGTGCGGTCTTTGTTTCGGTTGAATGAATTTGTTTATTTGGGTTGACGATTTGTGCCTTCTCCCCTGGCAAGGGGAGAAGGTGGCCGACAGGCCGGATGAGGGGGGCGATGTTGAGACGCGAACTTGCCTACAAACGACAAAATGAAGTCGCTCAATTCCCCTCACCCTAGCCCTCTCCCCCCGTGGCACATCACTTAAGTTGGAAATCTGAATGCGGGGGGAGAGGGGACAATCGCAAGGCTTTCATTGATAAGAATTCTGTTCTTCCAACACCCACTGAGGCTCCAGTCATGTCTTCAACATCACCTTCATTTCCATTTCGTCGCCGTGAAATCCTGCGCTCCTTCGTAGGCGGTTCGCTGCTGATGCCGGGGCTGCTGTCCGAATTACTTGCTGATTCCCCAGTCACCAAGCCGGACGATCCGCTCTCCCCCAAAGAACCACACTTTCCGGCCAAAGCGAAGCGAGTCATCTTCGTCTTTTCAAACGGCGGCGTGTCGCATATGGACACGTTTGACTACAAGCCGGAACTGTTCAAAGCGGACGGCAAGATGCTGGGCTCGGGCGGCGGTCTTTCCAACCAACAGCGAGTTCTGCTGAAGCCACTCTGGGAGTTTCGTCCTGGCGGCAAGTGCGGCACGCTGGTGAGTGACTTGTTTCCAAACCTGCGGGAATGCATGGATGATGTCTGCGTCATTAAGTCGATGAATGGCAACGACAACGAACACTACAACGCCACGCTCGGCATGCACACGGGATCGTTCTTTTTCTCGCGTCCCAGCATTGGATCGTGGGTGAGTTACGGACTGGGAACCGTCAATCAGAATCTGCCGTCGTTCATCGCGTTGTCGCCTCAAATGCCGTACGCCGGAACGCAGATCTTCAACAACGACTTTCTCCCCGCCTACCATCAGGGCGTGCGCGTCATCGGCGGCAAAGAGCCGATCGCCGATCTGGCACGCCGCACACCGCAGGCAGGTCTTCAGGAATTGGAATTGGGGCTCGCCGATGTGCTCAACAATCGCCATCTGCAGGCACGTAGCGGCGACACGAATCTTTCCGCCCGCATCCGCAGTTTCGAAACTGCGTTTCACATGCAAGCCGATGCCCCCGAAGCCTTTGATGCAGGACAGGAATCAAAAGAGACGCTTTCGATGTACGGACTGGAACCTGGCAAGACCGACGGGTTTGGCTGGCAGTGTCTGGTCGCACGGCGACTCGCCGAACGCGGCGTGCGGTTCATTGAACTCGTTGATGGCAGCAGCAGCAACAACTGGGACCAGCACGGCAACATGGCCGAACATGCCGACCATGCGAAAGGCATCGATAAGCCCCTCGCTGGTCTCCTCACGGACTTGAAAGATCGCGGAATGCTGGACGACACACTGGTCGTCTGGACGACGGAATTCGGCCGCACACCGGGAGTCGATGGCGACAAAGGCCGCGGCCATCACAGCGCGTGCTTTTCCTCCTGGCTGGCTGGAGCAGGAGTCAAAGGCGGCATGACATATGGCAACACCGACGAAATCGGTGCCACCGTCGCCGAAAACGGCGTGCATGTTCACGACTTCCACGCCACGATTCTGCATCTGCTTGGAATCGACCACACGCGACTGACGTATCGTCACGCCGGTCGCGACTACCGCCTGACGGACGTGCATGGCCATGTCGTGAAGGATGTACTTGCTTGAGTCACAGGTAGCGTTCGAAAGGCGAGGGGGAAGCTCGAGAAGAGGGACGGCCCTCCAAGCCGTCATGAAACAGTTTGGACGGCGGTCCTGCGGTAAGATATTATCTGCCACTCGCCTAATAAAACGCCGTCGCCAGACGTTTGCGGAAGTCAGCGGCGAGACGGGACTTAGATCCCATAACCGCCAACAGGCCGACCATAACTTCTTTGGCCTGTACGCCAACGCCATCGCGATTTTTCGCCACGAGTTCAAGGCACAGTTCACACGCTTCTTCGAATCGACTGTCCGCACCGTACGCTTCTGCCAGTTTAAGCTTCAGCGTCAGATCGTCTGGATTGGCTTCAAGCGACTTCTTCGCTTCAGAAACGCCGCCGGATTCTTCTACCTGGCTGCGCATTTCAAGTTGTGCGACGAGTGCCTGGGCTTCTGGTTCAAGGTAGCCACGCTGATTGAGTTCATCAATAATCTCACGGCATTCCTGATCACGATTCAGTTCCAGCAGGACTCGAGCATGATGAATGCGAAACGCGGCGAATTCCGGTTCCAGCTCGCTGGCCTTGCGATAACACGCTTCGGCAAGTTCAGGTGAGCCGTCAGCTTCGTGTTGCTGGCCCTGGTCAAAGGCTTCCGCCGCAGGAGATGGCATGAAGGATTTCAGCCATTCGCGAAGTTCCGGTTCCGGCTTCACCCCGGCAAATTGACTCACCGGCTGTCCATCCAGCATGGCAACAACGAAGGGAATCGATTGTACTCCAAACGCCTGAGCGATCTCTGGATTCTGATCGACGTTGACTTTCACCAGGCAGAACGCGCCGTTGGCTTCGGTCGTCAGCTTTTCCAGAATCGGAATCAACTGCTTGCACGGACCACACCAGTCAGCCCAAAAATCAACGACCACAGGTCGCATGGTGGACTGCTGGATGACATCATTTTGAAATGTCTCCATCGTGGTATTGATGATGGATGGCGTGTCGGGCATGGCGAAAACTTTGAAAGTACCGGGGAAATAAGTATCGCTGAATGATACTCATCTCCCCTGCAGCCTTCAATCACGCAGCGCGGGCAACTTTCGGTGTCGTGGTGCCGGCGATTCTCGCTTCCATGGCCAGAATCTCCTGGCTCATCGCCATGTAGTCCGCAGCACCGGGACAGGTCGGAGCATAATCGATAATCGACTGCCCGAAACTTGGCGCTTCGGCCAGTTTAATGTTGCGACGAATGCGGGTCTTAAAGATCTGAGCCGACGCCCATGGAGTGTCGCCATCGCTGGAGTGCAGAAACTGTTTCAGGTCTTCTGTGACGTCTGCAGCTAATCGGGTTCCCGATTCATACAGACACATCAGAATGCCGGTGACCCGCAGATCCCGATTCAGACGTCTTGTGACGAGGGCTGTGGTTTCGAACAGCTTCGAAAGTCCCTGCAGAGCGAAAAAGTGCGGCTGCAGCGGGATGAAGACTTCACTGGCGGTCGTGAGCGCGTTAATGGTCAGAATTCCCAACGATGGTGGACAATCCATGACGACGTAGTCGAATCGATTCTGTTCTTTCCAGTGCTGCATGGCGTTTCGCAGGAAAAATTCGCGGCCCGAAACACCGGCGAGTTCCACTTCGGTCGCAGCCAGGTCGATATTCGCAGGGATCAGCGACAGGTTCTCGCCGACTAGCTGGCGTGTTTCATCCAGCATCGCCTGTTGACTAAAGACATCATACACGGTCGGCATATCGGGGCCTGCTTCGACGCCGACATGAAACGAGGCATGACCTTGTGGATCAAGATCCATCAGGCAAACACGGCGGCCTTCGCGGGCCAGTGCTGCTGCGAGGTTGACGCTGGATGTTGTCTTGCCGACACCACCTTTTTGATTCATCACTGCAATCGTACGCATGACCGAACTTCCTGTTTCAAACCGCGGTTCTGGTGTGAGTTCCCGAGATCGTTGCCGGGGGTGCGATCTTAAACATTTCGGTTCATTAGCTGACAGGGCGTTTGAGCGAAAAATGGCCCGGAGACGAGCGACTACGGCAGACGTCACATAAAAGCGAAGGCGACGCGCAGACTTCGCCGCACGCTTGAAACCCGTCCGGCGATTTTTGCAGAAATCCCTTTGGGCCCTTGTTCCGAGGCTTCAGCCTCGGAACACGCTGTTCGGAGGCTCCTGCCTCCGCAGTTCGTCTCTGGAGGCAGGAGCCTCAGTGCATCGCATTCCAAGGCTGGAGCCCTGGAACGAGAATTAAGCCAACCAGAGCGTCGATTTTAGGGGCGAGACGACACATAAAGACTCTCAAAAAAGGCCAGAAAGACCGCCAGAGTTTACTTTTGACGGGGCCGTGATCCCGTTTCCCAGGAAACTCGTGCCCCCCACTCGCGCAGTCTGCAGATGCGACCACTACAATGTTCCCAGCGGTTCATTCTTGGAACTCAGTCTGTAGACTTCGAACGGTTTCTTTTCGACTTCAATTCGTTTGAGGCCCATGTTCGAGGCTGCTGAAGTCTCCAACGGCCTTTTCGCTACCCAAGGATATAGTGTCATGTTATCGGCAAATTTAAATCTGGACGGAAAATCGTACGAGTTGCCGGTGATTCGTGGCACTGAAAACGAAACAGCGGTAGATATTACCAAGCTGTTGGCACAATCCGGTGTCATCACCATGGACCCCGGCTTCAACAGCACGGGAGCCTGTCAGAGTGCCATCACCTACATTGATGGCGACAAAGGAATTCTGCGATATCGCGGATATCCGATTGAACAGCTTGCGGAGCGATCGGATTTTGTCGAAACGTCATACTTGCTCCTTTACGGCGATTTGCCGACTGCCGCACAGCTCAAGGCGTTTCGTGCTCAACTGACGTATCACAGCATGATCCACGAAGACATGAAGAAGTTCTTTGAAGGATTTCCGCCGAATGCCCATCCTATGGCAATTCTGTCGGCCATGGTCGCATCGCTTTCGACGTATTATCCGGGCACAGAAGACGACCATTCGGACGTGAACATCGTACGTCTGATTGCCAAGGTTCGCACGATTGCCGCGTACGCCTACAAAAAGTCGATTGGTCAGCCCACGATTTACCCTCGAAACGATCTGCCCTACTGCGCGAACTTCCTGAACATGATGTTTGCCGTGCCTGCCGAGGAGTACAAAATCAGTCCGGTACTGGTGAAGGCGCTGAACCTGCTGTTGATTCTGCATGCCGATCACGAACAGAACTGCAGCACGTCCACCGTCCGAATCGTCGCCAGCAGCCGAGCGAATATCTTTGCTTCGATCTCAGCAGGCATCTGTGCTCTGTGGGGACCGCTGCACGGCGGAGCCAATCAGGCCGTGCTCGAAATGCTGCAGATGATTCACGAAGACGGGGATGACTATGAGAAGTACGTGAAGAAAGCGAAAGACAAAGACAGCGGTTTTCGTCTGATGGGCTTTGGGCATCGCGTCTACAAAAACTTCGACCCTCGCGCGACAATTCTGCGAAAGATGGCCGGACAGGTTCTGGACGAACTGGGTATCTCGGATCCATTGCTTGATATCGCTCGCAATCTGGAAAAAGTGGCTCTGGAAGACGAATACTTTGTGAGCCGTAAGCTCTATCCGAACGTCGATTTCTACAGCGGTATTCTGTACCGTGCGATGGGAATTCCGACCAATATGTTCACCGTGATGTTCGCAATCGGACGCCTGCCAGGCTGGCTGGCGCACTGGCGTGAACAACGCGACGAAGAAACCAGCCGCATCTATCGGCCGCGTCAGGTTTATACAGGTGCGACGGTCCGCGATTATGTCCCGATGGATGATCGCAAATAGTTTTGTTTCCATATTGAATCACAATCATTCAAGTCAGGGATATCGATATGCCGCTTAAAGTCGGCGTCAACGGTGCTGGTGGGCGAATGGGGCAACGAATCGTGGCCCTCACCATGAAGGATCAGGATCTGTCGCTGGCGGTCGCGCTGGAATGGTCCGGGAGTTCGGTTCTCGGCCGCGATGCTGGTGAATTAGCCGGTGCCGGCCATGCAGGCGTTCCCATCACGTCTGAACTGGATCAGCACGTCGATGTGATCATCGATTTCTCGACTCCAGAAGGTTTGATATCCGTACTGGCGCTTTGCGAAAGTCGTCGTATACCACTCGTGGTCGCCACAACGGGGATCTCTTCTGAGTTACGCGATGCCGTGCTTTCAGCCGCACAATCGACGCCGATAGTGATGTCTCCCAGCATGAGTGTCGCGGTGAATCTGGTGATGAAGCTGGTTTCCGAAGCGGCTCGAGTTCTGAAAAATAATTCGGACGGTGTGGACGTCGAAATCATTGAGCGACATCATCGATTCAAGGAA
>JBDNFT010000131.1:0-1652 GCA_041689695.1 Planctomycetaceae bacterium
AACCGGGGGCTAGCGCCCTGCGGCTAATAAAATCAGCCGCTACGCGCTAGCGTCCGGTTGTTCGGCTTGGTAGTTCCTAATCTGCCGCTCGCCTTACAGCAATTCCCGGTCACTGAACCGGGGACGCATCTTTGTTGGCCCAATCTAACCCAACTTCCCCAACTCGGCGATAAAGTACAGTGTTTTCTGGGTTTTAGGGTCATTTTTCTCACTACATTTGTTTCAAAACGATTTTGGCTGGCAGATTCAGGCCAAGTTTTTCGAGGAGGATTTTCTAGTGATCGGATGGTTTCGAAACGCAGCGGGTGCGGATTTCGGGACCTGATTTTGTGGGCAGAATGACATCCATCGAATGGATCTCGCAGAGTTCCTCGAGGACACGGCGGGGTTCGTTACCCAAGCCCGCTTTCACGCACAACTGACCCAGTAATTTCCACAGCACATAGGCTACGAAGCAGACGAAGATATGCGCCAGCACTCGGTCTTGTTTTTGATGCCAGATCGGACGAATCGACAGATCGCTCTTGTGAATTCGAAACGCGGCCTCGGCTTCTGTCAGTTGGATGTACGCCTTCCAGAGTTCTTCATCGGACCACCCGGAAACGTTCGTGCGAAGCAGGTAGCAACCGGCGCTCAGTGTAGCCCAGTTGCGAGAGCTATCCACCTTTGACCATGTAAGAATCGCGCCACCGTGCTCCGCCTTTGACACTTTGATGTCGAAGAGTTTTGCAGCGCGGCTGTTTTTTGCAAGAAGACGACCGATCTGCCGCTCAACTTTCTGAGGATCGCGATTCATCTTTTCGCAACCGGCCTGCATGCGAACCAGCGCCTCTTCAATCCTCTTTTCGAATCGCTGCGTCATCGCTTCTTCCTTCTTCGATCGATCACGACTGCGACACAGGATGAATGTCTCCGGCGACGAATTCTGTTCGGACACTGCGGCCGGCTCACCTTCCGCCGAATCGTCATCATCGTCCTTCGGCCATGGCACGATCTTCACTTCGAGACCATCGCGAATCACATGCCAGTCCTCCTTGAGAATCTCCTGTTCAAATTTCTTCAGCATCGCCTTTGGAGTCCCGATGATATAGCGACGACCGCCGTCGCGAAGAAACTTGATATTGTCTTCGCTGACCATGCCACGGTCCATAACCCAGATCCGCTGGCTCTTGCCATAGCGGCGTTCTATCGTTTCCACAATGTGTGGGACAGTTGTTACGTCTGCGGTGTTGCCAGCGAAGACTTCGTATCCCAACGGCATGCCACAGCGTGAAACAACGAGTCCAATGCACACCTGCTTGCAGTCGCTGCGCTGATCTCGCGAGTAACCACGCTGCGCCAGCGGGAAATCGGCTCGGCCTTCAAAGAACGTGCTCGTGACATCGTACATCAACAGGTCGTATTCCAGTTCAAACAGTTCGCCCATGCGGTTCTTGAGATGAATCTCCAGCGCCTCCTTATGCGGCAGCAGCGCGTCGAGCGTTCGGTAGAGTCGATTGTCATCAACTTGCTTTGCGGCCACGCCCAGCAGGTCAGGCAACGCAGTTTTCGGATACCATTGTTCGGCAATGGTAAGTTCGCTGAAAGGTTCGAGCAGTCTCGCAATGATGAGGATGAGCGAACTGACGTCCCACGGAACCTGTTCACGTCCT
>JBDNFT010000132.1:0-4260 GCA_041689695.1 Planctomycetaceae bacterium
ATCTGTTCACGTTCTGCATGTGTGCTGGCGGCATCGTGATTCCCAGCGTGTCTGAACCGAACATGTATTGTTCCAACGGCATGAGCAATTCGCGTCATGATACGCCGTTCGCCAACAGCGGGTTGGTTGTCACGCTGGAACCTCACGAATTTGGCAGCAGTCATCCACTGGCCGGGATGCATGTCCAGCGGCACTATGAATCACTGGCCTTTCAGATGACAGGCGGCAACTACGAAGCCCCGGTGCAGCGAGCACAGGATTTCCTTGCAGATCGAACGCCATCACCAACGGAGCAACTTCCATCTTCTTATGAACGCGGCACGCAAGCGCGAAACCTATCCGCCGTGTTGCCACCGTCGATTTTGAAAGCGATGAAGGCCGGTTTGCCAATCATGGACACTCAATGGCGTGGCGATTTCCTTGAGGACGCTGTTCTTGTCGGCCCTGAAATGCGAGGCAGCTCTCCGGTCCGCATTGATCGTGATGCTGCGACATTTGAAATCCCATCATTGCCTGGCGTATATCCCATCGGCGAAGGTGCTGGATACGCCGGAGGCATTGTGACTGCTGCAGTTGACGGGCTGCGCGCTGCCCGAAAAATCATCGCCAAGCACCGCTGCCCGGATGTTTGAATTTGATCTGTATCGCGTGAGTGTGCCCGCGATTTAATCGAGCTGCTCCTTCCCTGACCAACATTTTGCCACAAGGCCAACCCAGGTGGCAGGTATTCAGACACCACCCGTGTAGTTCAATTGTGGAAACTCGGAGTTCAAAGCCCCAAAAATGGCACATACACATCTGGCCATACGTATCGATTTTGTTATTCTGATTAAGGGCCGTTCGATATCTCTGGTTTTCTTAAGGAATGTAATGTGAAGAAGTTGTCCCTGCGTCGAGGTTTTACTTTGATCGAACTCCTAGTGGTGATTGCCATCATTGCGATTTTGATCGCCCTGTTACTGCCTGCTGTTCAACAGGCTCGCGAGGCTGCCCGTCGAACTCAGTGCAAAAACAACCTGAAGCAAATGGGGCTGGCAATGCACAATTATCATGACGTGTACAACATGTTTCCGCTTGGTGCCTGTGCCAGACCGGGTTCATCGTTCGGGATTGATATGTCGATCGGGGCTTTCGCGGCCATGTTGCCTTACCTTGAACAGGCAAATCTGAAATCCTTGTACAACGACTTGAGAAACTGGGAAGATCAAACTCCGTTGATTGCAACAACAATCGTTCCTGCCTATCTGTGTCCTTCGAATACTGGACCGCAAGTTGATGCCAACCCAGTGCTCGCCGGTTATCCGATTGGCCCGAACATTGCGGCGACGCACTATTTGCTGAGCAAGGGGGCGGACAAAGAATGGTGCTTCGCTCCGAACAACATCGGTACAGGAATGTTTGGCATCAATTTGCGAACTAACTTTTCAAATCTGACAGATGGTTCAAGCAATACCCTTTGTGTGGGCGAAGGCGCGACAGGAGGCGCATGGAGAGTCGCGACAGCGGCAGCTCCAAACACGCCTATTGCACCACCGAACGGACGTGTGCAGCAAGGCTGGATTGCACCTCAGCCAAATCCACTGGCAGTGCAATCTCTTTCAGGTTACACAACAGGTGGTAACTGGGGAACGACCGTCTATCGATTGAACAAGAACCCAATTATCGAAACACTTTATGATGACGCACATTTGGGAAGTTGTGCCACAAACGCCAATGATCAGACGAGTAACTTCCGCAGTTTCCATACTGGCGGGGCTCAGTTTCTGCTTGGTGATGGCTCCGGTCGATTCATTTCAGAAAACATCGACGCCACGCTTTACAACAACCTCGGTGGAAGAGCTGACGGCCAGGTAATCGGCGAATATTAGTCGACTAAATTTCATCCCTTATGTTTCAGCCGAACGAACGGCCAAACTGGAAGTCAGTTTGGCCGTTTCTCTTTGTATTCAGTGAATTGAACAACAGTCCGAACAGTCAGAGTGGCAATGGCATTTGAACAATCGACAATAATTGTTAACTCTGCTGTTATCAAGCTGACAAATTCCCCGGCAACCGCATCGATTTCAAGTCGCATACAACTTTGTCGAGAGTGCCTTGCGAGTGTTGCTGCTGTCGCAGGCGAATGGGCAGAAGCGGCGGTCGTTGCCAAAGGACTTTCTAAAACTTCATCAGTCAAAGCGGAAGATTTACTGAGCGGACCGGCCGTTGTTGCTCGTCAATTGCAATTGACTATCCAGACATTGCAAGCGATTCAGAAAAACGGTCGTCCCTCTTTGCCCGGTCGAGTTGTTCGACTCAAAAATGACCAGTTGTCGGTTAATGTCTTTCCGACGTCAGGACTATACGACAGCCTGACATTTATGGGAATACGCGGTTCCGTAAGACTCCACGCTGACATCGCTGAAACGGATCTTCACGGACAACTTCCAGAAACAGCAGCAAACGACAAGCTGCCTCGATTGACAGCCGTGCTAGGCGCGGGAAATGTCTCGTCCATTCCGGCCACCGACAGCCTCAACAGAATTATGTTCGAAGGCAGCCGAGTGCTGCTGAAGTTAAATCCGGTCAATGAATACCTGCATCCGATATTTGATCGTGTTTTTGCTCCGCTCATCAAGGCAAACTTGCTGGGAATATTGAAAGGTGGATCTGACGTCGGATCTGCCTTAATTCAGCATGCTGCGGTGGATGCTGTCCACATCACGGGATCTGCCGCGACACACGACGCTATCGTGTGGGGTCCAGACGGTGCTGAGCGAGACCGCCGCAAACAAAACAAAGATCCGCTGCTCAAGAAGGATGTCACCAGTGAACTCGGAAATGTGACACCGTGGATTGTCGTTCCCGGCAAATATACCGTTCGTCAGTTGGATTCACAGGCGCAGCATATTGCCACGTCGATCACGAATAACGCGTCGTTCAACTGCCTTGCCACCAAAGTCATCGTGACATGGAAGAGCTGGCCGCAGCGTGATTCGTTTCTGCAGCTGATTCAGCACCACATGGCACAGACGCCAGTCCGTCCCGCATATTACCCCGGAGCTGTCGAGCGATTTCAGCGATTCTCCGGAACCAGTCAACAGCTCGATGCACGCGGCTGTCTGCCGTGGACTCTGTTGACAGGGCAGTCCATCGCGGAACGCCCCGAATTGTTTCAGGAAGAATCATTTGTCTGCGTTTGCGCAGAAACCCAGTTGGGCGGCGACACACCGGAACAATTCCTTTCTGCGGCGACGGAATTTGTGAACGATCAATTGACCGGAACACTCTGCGCCTCGGTCACCATCCCGCCCGGATTTCGTGCTCAGCAAGCGATGGCGTTCGAGCGATCTCTCACGCAGCTTCGTTACGGTTCCGTCTGTGTGAATCAGTGGTCAGGACTGGCCTATGGTTTGACGAGTCCACCATGGGGCGCATATCCTGGTGCAACAGTGAAAGATGTTCAAAGCGGCATCGGAAATGTACACAATATCTATTTGCTGGATCACGTTGAAAAGGCAGTACTTGAAGGGCCATTGGTTAACTTTCCAAAGCCAATCTGGTTTCCATCGCATCGAAACGCCGTTGATGTCGCAAATCGGCTGGTGCGTTTGTATCAAAATCCCTCTGTGATACATTTGCCGGGATTGTTCGCGGCTGCAATCTCCGGATAAGTTTCCCACTTGATCACACGAGGACATACATTTGAAACCGACATTTTTCTGCCATGCGATTTCCCTCGCCCTGGCGTTCGTATGCGTTCCTGCGCCTCATTCTTCTGCTGAAGAGAATGGCAAGAATGCCGTGGCAGACACAGTGGGATCGACAAAGATCTTGAAGCCCGGCGAGACGGCTCAGTATGAATTGCAGGCCGCTTTAATCAACGCCTCGCCCGGCGACGTCATTGAACTTCAAGCCGGCACCTATCACTTCAACACGGAAATCAATGTCGTCTGCGACAACGTCACCATCCGCGGCGCAGGGCGAGACAAAACTGTTTTGTCATTTCGAGATCAGGCCGCCGGAAGCAGTGGTATCGTCGCCACCGGGAATGCATTCGTTATTGAAAGTCTGGCAGTGGAAGACACTGTCGGAAACGCGATCAAGGTTCTGGGAGCACAGGACGTGACATTTCGAGATGTCCGAGTCGAATGGACCGATGGCCCCAAAGACACGAACGGTGCCTATGGTATCTATCCTGTGGAATGCCGCAATGTGCTCATAGAAAACTGTGTGTCCATCGGAGCATCCGATGCCGGGATCTATGTCGGCCAGTCGCAG
>JBDNFT010000133.1:0-3637 GCA_041689695.1 Planctomycetaceae bacterium
GACTGGTTCGCTGCGTCGGGAGAACTGGTCGTTGATGAACTGCTGACTCTGGATATGCTGCAGTTGATGGATTTTGTTTCGGCCAGCCCGAGTCGCTTTGTGCAGGTCAGCGACGGCCGATTTCTGGCAATAACAGAACAGTTGCGAAAACGAGTTCTTGAACTGGCGGCCTACGGTGATCGCCGCAACAACACGCTGCGAATCCCTCAGATCCGCGCGGCGGCGCTCATGGATCTGGACGAGTGGTGTTCGATCAAGTCTGATAAGCACTGGAAAGCGTGTCTGAAGCGAATTCGTGAGGCAGGCGATATTGTCCCTGAAGTGCCATCCACACTGAATGCAGAACTGCGCGACTATCAGATCGAAGGATTCCGATGGCTCTGCCGACTGGCTCATTGGGGAGCCGGCGCGTGTCTGGCCGACGACATGGGGCTGGGAAAAACGTTGCAGGCCATCGCCGTGCTGCTGCATCGCGCCGCGAAGGGGCCGGCGCTTGTGATCGCGCCGACATCCGTGTGTTTCAACTGGGAGGCGGAACTGCGTCGATTTGCTCCGACGCTGAATCCTCGCATCTTCGGAGCAGGCGACCGTGATGCGTTCTTCAAGGATCTTGGACCTCGGGATGTGGTCATCACCACCTACGGTCTGCTGAATAACGAAGCCGAACGGCTGCAGGCCATTCAATGGCACACCGCGATTCTTGACGAAGCGCAGGCGATCAAGAACACGCTGACAAAGCGTTCGCAGGCCGCCATGTCATTGACTGCGGATTTCCGACTGATTCTGACCGGCACGCCGATCGAAAATCATCTGGGGGAATTGTGGAATTTGTTTCAGTTCATCAATCCCGGTTTGCTGGGTTCGATCGAACAGTTTCACGAGCGATTCGCGCTGCCGATCGAACGCGACAAAAATCCTGATGCTCGTCAGAATCTGAAGCAACTGGTGCGACCGTTTCTGTTGCGACGCACGAAAACCCAGGTGCTCAGCGAACTTCCTCCGCGTACGGAAGTGACCGTGCCTGTCACATTGCCTGATGATGAGGCCTTACTTTACGAAGCCGCCCGTCAGCGTGCTGTGAAGGAACTCACAAAGAAGACCGACGATGCCCGCGGTCAGCATGTGAAGATTCTGGCGGAGATTATGCGTCTTCGCCGAGCCTGCTGTCATCCGAGCCTGCTGCTCCCGAAGTGTGGTCTGCCCGGGGCCAAGCTGACAGCGTTTTCAGAGACGATCGATGAACTGCTGGAAAACAAACATAAGGCGCTGGTCTTCAGTCAGTTTGTGGATCATCTTTCGATCCTACGAGCCGAACTGGATCGCAAGAAGGTGAAGTATCAGTACCTTGACGGTTCCACTCCGATGAAGGAACGTCAGCGAAGTGTCGAAGCGTTTCAGAATGGCGAAGGCGATGTCTTCCTAATCAGCTTGAAGGCCGGCGGCACGGGATTAAATCTCACCGCCGCCGACTACGTGCTGCACATGGATCCATGGTGGAATCCTGCCGTCGAGGACCAGGCCGCCGATCGTGCTCATCGCATGGGCCAGCTGCGTCCCGTGACGATCTATCGCTTCATTACTCGCGGCACCATTGAAGAGAAGATTTTGGCTCTGCACGCCACCAAACGCGATCTCGCTGACAGCCTGTTGGAAGGCACCGAGACCACTGGCCGTTTGTCGGCAGAAGAATTGCTGGCTCTGATTCGGTAGGTGGAAGCCTGGTTTGGCAACTATCAGAAACACAAACGCAAAACAATAACGCCCCAGCGGCTGAAAGTCTCAGCGTGAGTTTGAACTTGCCGCAAATTGCCCGTCCATCTAAGCTCCGTCGTTCTGAAACGGTATTTTTTTTGTTTCAATCAAACTTCCGAAGGATCGGGAGAGAGACACGCGTGGCGCAGCATTTTGATTTTTGCCGAGCGATGACAGCTCTGTGCGAAGATATCTGTCGACGACATCCTGAATTTCAGCATGTACGCATGCCGGAAGTCGCGGTGACGTTCGCGCAAACGCGGTCGCCTGTTGAATGGGGCATTCAGGCTCGACTGACACCGCTGCGGTTTGAAGGCGGCTCCCGCGTTGAACGACGACGCGGACGTTTGTGGACCGTGCAACGCGTCACACATCACGGTCGCGAATCTCTTTACATCCTGACTTTTTTTCTACCACGATTTCTGAACCTGTCGTTCGAAGAAAAGATGATTACCGTATTTCATGAGCTGTATCACATCAGCCCAAAATTTGACGGAGACATCCGCCGCTTTGGTGGCGCGTGTTATATGCATACAGGAAGTCAGAAAAACTACGATCGGCAGATGGGTATGTTCGCAAACGAATATCTGCGAATGAATGCTCCGGAAGAACTTGTACGATTCATGCGATACAATTTTCCCGAATTACAAGCTCACTGCGGACACGTTGTGGGACTGCGGATCGCCATCCCGCGTCTGATCCCGATGCAAAAAATCGCCTGAGCTGACCGCATATACCAACCAACAGCTCGACTACTGCCTCGCAGGAATTGGCTCAATGATTTGCCGCTGTCACAAGCGTTCAAACAGCGTTTGGATGCGCAACACTGCGCCGTTGTCTGGGAACGTATGGAAGGAATGAATGACAAAGCCTTCCGGCAGCAAATCACATTTCAGCAGGCTCAGGCAATCCGGACTTGCCGGACTGGAACCTGGTAAAGCAATGGCCAGCGTCGCAGTTCGAGAGTCGATTTCCAGTTCTCCATGCAGTGTCAGATAGATATCTGCGGGTGCCTCTTCCAATTGATAACTGCAGTGATATCGCACGTCTTTTGTTTCAACAGTGTGGGTGCGATAACCAATCAATCGACGATCAACCATGCACATCTGCGTCGGTAGCGGCGCGAATTTTGACGTTGCAATTTCCGTCAGCGTACTCTGCTGTGTGCGGTATTCCAGCACATGACCGTTACGTCCCAGTCTCAATGTGGCCTGAGCATTACCAACCTGGATGCGTGTTTCGTTCACAGTTTCAAACAGCTCCGGATGTACAGAGCGTTCATAAACGCGAAGCACCATATCGGCGACATCAGTGCGAGCGTATCCAACAGGCATGGCAGTCAACTTTGCGGACTTAGGTTCGGACGATCGATTTAAGATTCAGAGGGGGGAGGCCACTGGCCTCAACTCAACAGGATTAAACTAATGTCACGCGATTGTAGGCACGCGACTCCACACTTTGAAATCCTGAATGTCCGCGAATTGAATTCTGAAAGAAAACCTTTTGTTAGTGACAGAAATTCTTTCCTGGTGATTGACTTACGTAGTTCGACCTATCCTCAGGTCGAAAACCTTTAACGCTGCATTATCAAACCGTATGACCTGCCCGAAATCGTACGCCCGTTCCCACAGAACGATCACGTTCCGATCAGTAACGCCATGGCGTGATTGAACGTCGCGCTCGGACGCATGGCGGCGTTGACTTTGGTCTCGCTGGGTTCATAGTAACCACCGATGTCCAGAGGAACGCCTTGCGCTTTGGCGATCTCGCCAAGAATCGTCTCTTCCTTTGCTGCGAGTGTTGTCGCAATCTCGCTGAACTCTTTCTTCAGGTCGGCATTTTCATTCTGCCCGGCCAGAGCCTGTGCCCAATACAGCGCCAGATA
>JBDNFT010000134.1:0-6310 GCA_041689695.1 Planctomycetaceae bacterium
CGTCGGCACTGGCAACAGCCCAGACTGATAGTTGTCCCACGATAAGAAAGATGAGCAACATTGCAAATCGTCGTGATTGATTCATTTGACGAGAGTCCTTTTGGTAAGTTCACTACACTAAATTAAATTAGCATTCATCGGGAACAACAATCCGACCAGCTTCCAATGAATCGTTCCGAAATTAAGTACGTCAGCCTTTCCAGGTTGACTCCTTCTACTTCATGTCAGGCTAGAAAGCCTGACGTACTTTTCGAGATGCCATTTCGATCAGTTCACAAAGGAACCATAGCGTGTCCGATCAACTTTTTTCAGTCACAAATCAAAATGTCCTTGTCACTGGCGGCAGTCGCGGCATCGGACGTGCAATTGCACAAGGCTTTGCATCACGTGGAGCCAACGTTTTAATCTGCAGCAGAAGTCAGGAATCGGTCGACAACGCAATTCATGAAATGCTGGAAGCGGGACTCAAAGTCTCCGGCCTGGCCTGCGACGTCAGCGATCCGGAACAAATCAAGACGACCGTCGCAGCCGCGATCACGCAATTGGGGCATCTCGACACGCTGGTCAATGTCGCGGGCGTTAACCGCCGTAAGCGAGCGGAAACTGTCACGGAAGATGACTACGATTTTATCATGAACACCAATCTGAAAGGCGCGTTTCTCATGTCACAGGAAGTGGGGCGTCACATGATTGAGAGAAAATCGGGCTCACAGATTAACGTCGAGTCCCTCAACACCTGGATGCCGCTCAAAGGTGTCCTGCCGTATGCCATGAGCAAATTTGGCATGCAGGGCATGACACGCGGCCTGGCGTTGGAATGGGGATGCCATGGCGTTCGAGTCAACAGTCTGGCACCTGGCTTTATTCTGACGGATCTCACGTCGAAGCTGTGGTCCGATCCCACAATGTTGGCATGGAACGAAGCCAACGCCCCTCTTGGACGACTTGGTCAGCCTGAAGACATGGTAGGCACAGCAGTCTTCCTCGCTTCGAAGGCATCTGCGTTTATGACCGGGCAAACTCTGTACGTCGATGGTGGATTTTCAGCCGGATGCAATTGGCCGATCCCACTTTGACAAGGATCAGCAATTTGAATATCGAAGCCGAGACGACAAGTCGTTGATGGCCGCGCGAATCGAGGTCAGCGCGAATGAATTGCAGCCCATTCGCGCTGACCTTGATTCGCACGGGACTAGCCGTTTCCATCGCGGGTGTTCCTTCATTTCCCAATCTCCCGGCGCCTTGCATATTCCGCACACTCCGATCGTGAAAATCGGGGATTCAAGCGGTCGCTGTTCTCCACGGTTGTGTTTCGAGCCCACAGACCTTCAAATACGCATCCGCCTTGAATACTCCATTCAAAGAATCTCATCTCTTCCTCATTGAATTCCCGCCACACTGCTTAAAAATAGCGACTTCTGACTGACATTGTTCAGGACAAACCCCATGACATCCAATGTACCCGAAACCTCCGCGCCGGCTGGCTGGGAATTGCCGCCCGCTACCGAAACGCCTCGACGAAGCATGCTGGTGCATGGCATCACGGTGATTCTTAGTTTTGTGATTGTGGCCGTGCCATCGACACTGGGCGGTCTCTTTTTTCTGGACCCGATTCTACGGAAGAAGAAAGCGACAACAGGCAATGGTGCCAACGACGGCGAAATCGCTAAAAAAGATGAAGCCGGTTTCATTCGGCTGGATGTGACAAAGGATTCTGTGCCGCAGGATGGAACGCCATTGGCCGTCACCGTGAAGGATGACATCATCGATGCCTGGAATAAATTTCGCGACGTCCCTGTTGGCAGCATCTGGCTGCGAAAAGTGGGTGATGGTCCAATTTTGGCATTCAATTCGGTCTGCCCGCATTTGGGTTGTTCAGTCGATTACGTTCGAGCAGACAATCACTTCTACTGTCCGTGTCACACCAGCGCGTTTGACCTGGACGGCAAGAAGAAGAACGAAATACCGCCACGCGATATGGATGTGCTTGAAGTAGCGATGCGAACCAATGGCCAGGACGATGCGAACGGGGTTGAGATCTGGGTAAAGTTCCAGAATTTCCAGCGTGCGACCTCTGAAAAGATTGCGATCTGAAAGTACACAGATGATGAACGATTTAGTCAACTGGCTGGAAACACGCACGGGCTTCAAAGCTCTGATGCACGAAGCTCTTTACGAACGAGTTCCCGGCGGTGCGCGATGGCGATATGTGTGGGGCAGCACGCTGGTTTTCACGTTTACGCTGCAGGTGATCACAGGCTTTATGCTATGGTCAGCTTACAGCCCCAGCACGCGCACGGCGTGGGAAAGTGTGTACTACATTCAGCACGAAATGTTTCTTGGCCATATCATTCGCGGCCTGCATCACTATGCGGCTCAGGCAATGGTCGTTTTGATGGCCATTCATCTTGTTCAGGTCATTATAGACGGAGCGTATAAAGCGCCGCGCGAGATGAATTTCTGGCTCGGCATCGTACTGATGATGATCGTGTTGGGATTGTCGCTGACTGGCTATCTGCTGCCGTGGGATCAAAAGGGATATTATGCGACTCAAGTGACCACCAACATCATGAGCGCGACGCCGGTTGTTGGCCGCGAAGTGCAGGTGTTGGCTCAGGGCGGTTCCGATTACGGGCATTTGACGCTAACTCGTTTTTTCGCAATGCATGCGGGAATTCTGCCGACGCTGCTGGTTGGATTTTTGGCGCTGCACATCTACGTATTCCGCCGCCACGGGCTGACGGTACACGATCCGAAGCGCGCACCGGAAACAACCTTCTGGCCGGATCAGGTTTTGAAAGACTCGGTGGCTTGCCTGGCGGTTCTTGCTGTCGTATTGCTGCTGGTGTTGTTTCGTGGTGCCGAAATGAGCGCGCCGGCGGACCCGGCAGTGAATTTTAGTGCAGCTCGACCAGAATGGTACTTTCTGTTCCTGTTTCGTTTCCTGAAATTTCACGCCGTCGAGTCCCTTGGTGTGACGTTCGGCGCGATCGTCGTGCCGGGCATCATCATGGGGATTATCTCCTTGATGCCGATTACTGCAAAATTGTTTGGTAACTTTGGTCACACACTCAATAAGGTCTTCATCTGGGCTTTGGCTGCTGGCATTGTCGTGCTGACTATGATGGCGTTTTACGAAGACGCAAATGATATTGGACATCAGGCGGCATTGACGGAAGCTCATCGCGACGGACAACGAGCGATTGAATTGGCGTCTGGTCCGGACAAAATTCCTGTCGAAGGTGCTGTGTCGCTGCTTCGCCAGGATCCGTTCACGCAAGGACCGCGCTTGTTTGCTCAACACTGTTCCGGCTGTCATCGCTATAACGGCCATGATGGTCGCGGTTCCATGGTGACGGATGCAAGTCCTGAAAAAAATGCCCCACCTGTCATCGCGAAGCCAACAGCGGCTGACCTTGGATCATTTGGAAGTCGCGAGTGGATGACGGCAATCGTCGTCGATTATTCAAATCACTTTGCATGGATGAAGAACTCACAGTGGTTTATTGACGCTCAGGCCAAATCTGCGGCGGGTGAGAGCGTTGACTTCATCAACCCGGACAGTTCAGAAATGGCCGACTGGACAAGTGGCTATGTCGAATCATTAAAGTCCGCAGAGAACGCTGACAACGTGAAAGCGTTAGTGGAATTCCTCGCCGCCGAAGCTGGTCACACAGGCACAACGTATGATGCGGCTCTGGTCGAAAAAGGACGCGACATCGCGATCAACGGCACATGGGCCGGCGCTTTGAAGGACACGTCGTGCGCTGGTTGTCACGATACGATTGGCCAGGATTTCCCGGTGACACCAGATGACTCTTTAGCCGGAAGTTATCCAACGCTGGCGAAGTACGGTTCCGCTGCCTGGCTGAAGGATTTCATCCGTCATCCCGATGCAGCTCGCCACTACGGCGCAAAGTATCGCATGGTGGCGTATTCGCCGGAGAAGCTGACAGATCAGGATTTAGATTTGCTGGTGCGATGGTTGACACGCGATTATCCACCTTCGTCGGTGCAGGACTATGATTCCCAGATGGAAGTATTGAAATCGGCGTTGTCGGCAGCGAAGAATCCGGTCGCCGCGAAAGATTCTGACGCTCCGGCAGGCAAGTAGGTCCTTTCTGCCGGAAAGGACTTTGCAGGAACGCAAAAGGGTGGCAAGAACAGAATGAGGCGAATTGAAAACATCGGTTCCTAACATCTAATTTTATCCTCCCGATCCAAGTGATCTCATCCATTCTCCTTTGGAAAAATTCAATGAGTCATTCCGGGATTAAGGCCATTCTGCTGGCCTCAGTGTGTTTCATGGCCAACCACGACCGCGCGATCGCCGCTGAGTTGGTGCCCCACCAATGGAAAATCGATGGTGGAACGCGCGAAGCATTGCTCGCCGCGCCAGCTACGGCCACAACACAACCCAGTCCCGTCGTGTTTGGATTTCACGGACATGGTGGTTCGATGAAAAACGCAGCTCGCTCGTTTCGCATGCACGAACAGTGGCCGGATGCGATTTCCGTTTACATGCAGGGTTTGCCAACGCCTGGGCAGATCACTGATGCTGATGGTAAAAAGCCAGGCTGGCAAAAAGAAAAAGGAGATCAGCAGGACCGTGACCTCAAGTTTTTTAAGCAACATCAGCAGCGGTAAGGAATAGTTTCGATTGACAATAGTCGCCTTTCGCTCCGCGAAAGTAGCGTTCTTTCGCGGAGCGAAAAGCGACGATAGGACACCTATTGATCGAGCAGCAAAGCCCCGGCAGGTGCGACAGCAGCCTTAGAAATAACATGCTGCCGCCCCTTTCGGGGCTTTGATTCCTCGTCAATTCATAGCCGTGGGCTTACGCCCACGGCTATCTGCTATCGCCTCTCCGAGGCTGTATTGCACAAGGGTTTCTTCGAAAAGTGGCGCTGTCCTTCCAACTAATTGGCGACAGTTGCTCGAAGACAGTCGCCACTGTTTTGCCATCATCGACGAATGATCACTTTGGACCCAGTATTCAGCAAAGCGAAAACTTCGTCGATGTCTCCATCGTTCAGATGTACGCAACCGCGTGAAACGGCTTTGCCAATGGAATCCGGATCAATGGTTCCGTGAATGCCGATGTGATTGCCAAGTCCAAGCCAGAATTCCCCCAGCGGATTTTCAGGATCGTCTGCTTCAACGACACCCCCGTCCGGATTGTACCATGTTGGATTTTCCAGTTTCTCTTCGACTTTAAATTGACCCGTAGGCGTGCCATCGTGCGCTCCCGTGCCAATTGGATAACAATGGACGTACCAGCCGTGTGCGTGAACGGTCAGACAGAATTCATCCAGATCGACAACTGCACTGAACGGCCCTTGCACGACTTTCAACTGTTGTCCGGCCTGCAGATCTTCCGGATCAACACGATTCAGGCGAGCCAGATACTGCCACGGGACGTTGTATTTCTTTGCGATCGAACCCAGCGTTTCGCCGTAATCCACGAAATGCGGCTCCGCAAACTGACGTTCCGGTGTTGTAAAGATAATGCTTGCTGTTTCGTCAATTTGTTTTTGAATCAAATGGCGATGTTCAGGGTTTTTCCAATAGATTTCCGACAGCTCCTGATGAGCTTCCAGAATCTGATCTGATTCAAGAAAGTCTTCAATTTTTCGCAACCGCGCGGCCACGTCTGCAGTCAATACGGCGACTTGCTTCGCTGCTGTCTTCTTTCGTTGAGCTGCTGGCTTTGCATCGGGTTTCCATGAGGCTTGTTCAATTTCCGAATCCTCATGAACCTGCGCTGCGCGACGTCGTTGCGCGGTTGATCGCGAATCGACTCTTTCCGGCTGCTGCTTTCGGGCCTGCTTGCTTTGAGCGATGGCATGAGCCAGTGGATCAAGACTGTCGTCGGCGGTGTCCGCAAAGTCATCGAGACTGTGTTCGTCATCGAGACGAAGTTCGTCAACGGATGAAACGTCACGAATGTCAGACCAGTCGCTTTCGAGAAACGTATCATCCATCTTAGACGGTTGTTCGTCTGATTTTGACTTAGCGACAGCACCTGTGGCCGCCGAACGTAATCGCTGGATTAAATCGAATTGCCAGATCAAAAACGCCGCTGCGACGCCGCTGACAATCCACCAATGGAGCTTTGACTGTCGGGCTGGTTGTGTTGCGAACGGTTCCATGTTCGGCGGTACCTCAAATCCTTTTGAAGCGTGACTTCAGATGCAGTCTGGATTCTCGCAGACACCCAAAATTGCGGCTACCCCGGTTTGGAGAATGTAAGCCGCAATGGGCGAGTGGCGGGTAATTTTCTCGTTCCAGGGCTCCAGCCCTGGAACGC
>JBDNFT010000135.1:0-3710 GCA_041689695.1 Planctomycetaceae bacterium
TCAAGTACATCAGCGACACCTTTGACGAGCACCACGTCAAGCTGATCGAAGGCAAAGGCGACTACGCTGGCGCGAATCCTGAGGACAAGGATGAGTGTCTTGCCGCGAATGTGTTCTGGGTTCCGGTCGAAGCACGCTGGGCGCAGCTCCAGTCGCGTGCCAAGCTCCCGAGCATCGGGAAGGATGTGGACGACGCCATGGTCGCTCTCGAACGCGATAACCCGCGACTCAAGGGGGCTCTGAACAAAAACTACGGTCGAGCTGATCTCGACAAACACCGTTTGGGAGAACTCATCGACCTGATCGGTTCGATCGAATTGGCGGATGTCGCCAGTCGCTCCAAAGACCTGCTGGGTCGCGTGTTCGAATACTTCCTGACACAGTTCGCCAGTGCGGAAGGCAAGAACGGCGGGCAGTTCTACACGCCGTCATGTGTTGTCCGAGTGCTGGTCGAAATGCTGGCACCGTACAAAGGTCGCATCTACGACCCCTGCTGTGGTTCAGGCGGCATGTTTGTCCAGTCAGAGAAATTCGTCGAAGCTCACGGCGGGAAGCTGGGAGACATCAGCATCTACGGCCAGGAGAGCAACCCGACGACTCGACGCCTTGCTGTGATGAACCTGGCCCTGCGCGGCATTGAAGCTGACTTCGGCGCGGAGAACGCTGACACGTTTCGCCGCGACCTGCATCCTGATCTGCGAGCAGATTACGTGCTGGCGAATCCGCCGTTCAATGATTCCGACTGGTTCCGCAAAGACGACGATGTGCGCTGGCAGTACGGAGTGCCACCGAAGGGGAACGCAAACTTTGCATGGGTGCAACACTTCATCCATCACCTTGCACCGCAGGGAATGGCAGGGTTCGTGCTGGCGAATGGGAGTATGTCGTCGAACCAATCTGGCGAAGGCGAGATTCGCAAGGCACTGATCGAAGGCGACCTTGTGGACTGCATGGTTGCCATGCCAGGTCAGTTGTTCTACAGCACTCAGATTCCAGTGTGCCTGTGGTTCCTGACGAAGAGCAAGGCAGAAGCCAAACGTCGAAAGCGAAAAGGCGAAACGCTCTTTATCGACGCCCGCAAAATGGGAACGCTGATCGACCGCGTTCATCGCGAACTCACCGGCGACGACATTCAAAAAATCACCGGCACCTACCACGCATGGCGAGGCGACTCGGTCGCGATCTCAAATTCCAAATCTCAAATCTCAAATTACTCCGACATCCCCGGCTTCTGCAAATCCGCTACCACCGCCGAAATCGCCGCGCATGGTCATGTGCTGACGCCGGGGCGCTATGTGGGAGCTGAAGAAGTCGAAGACGACGGCGAACCCTTCGAGGAAAAGATGCCGCGCCTCGTCGCCGAACTACACGCCCAGTTCGTCGAGTCCGCAAAGCTGGAGCAGGCCATCACCGCAAACCTGAGGGGGCTGGGTTATGGCGGGTGAACGGCTCATCTTCCGCGTCCATGCGATCCAACGCATGGCCCAGCGCGGCATCAGTGTCGAAGATGTCCGGCAGGTTCTGGACAATGGTGAAGTGATTGAGGATTATCCAAACGACTTCCCCTATCCCAGCGCGCTTGTGTTAGGTTGGATTGGCGAACGGGCGATGCACGTCGTCACCGCGACCACGCCTGCCGAGAAAATCGTGATCACCGTCTATGAACCCAACCCAGTCCGTTGGGAGCCTGATTTGAAACGGAGAAAACCATGAAGTGCCCCATCTGCAAACACGGCGAGACCACGGCTGGTGCCGCGACCGTCACTTTGGAACCGGGCGGTCTGACGCTGGTGGTCAAGGCCGTGCCCGCGCAAGTCTGCGACAACTGCGGCGAAGTCTATGTGGACGAACAAGCCGCCGCTCAGCTTCTCGAAGAAGCCGCAGCCGAAGCCCGCGCCGGTACCGAGATCAATGTGCGTCATTTCCAGGCGGCGACATCGCTATGATCGACTACGAAAAGCGTCAAAAATCGCTCAAGCACCTGGAGTTGCAGTTTGAAAACTACCAACGGGCGCAGGATCGGCCGGAACTGACTGAGCTCGACCGCGAGGCCATCGCGGAATCCGTGATTCAACGCTTCGAGACCTGCTACGACACGCTCTGGAAAGACCTCAAACGCTACCTCATTGAAGGACTCGGCCTGGCAGATGTCCCCAACAGCCCGAAGCCCATCATCAAATTGGCGGGACAGAACGACCTGTTCGCTTCGCCGGTGGAAAAGTGGCTCGAATACGCGGATGCCCGCACGGATACCGCCCACGATTACAGCGGGGAGAAGGCTGCGGCCACACGCACGATTGTCGAAGATTTTCTGGCTGATGCGATCGGCCTTTACCAAACGCTGACGGGGACGACTTGGGAATGACGGCAGCCATCGACATCACAGCACAGCAGCGAAAGACGCTGCTCGCGATCTTGAGACGTTTCGTCCCTGGGATCGCCGTCTGGGCCTATGGCTCCCGCGTGAAGTGGACGGCACGGCCCAACTCGGATCTTGATCTCGTGGCCTTCACCACGCCCGCACAACGCGGCGTTGTGTCTGAACTCCAAGACGAACTTGCCGAGAGCAACCTGCCATTCCTGGTGGATCTCCATGTCTGGGAAGAAGTGCCCGAACGCTTCCACGAAATCATCCGCAAGGAATATGTCGTGGTTCAGGAGGCGAAGGAAAAGCAAACGGGCTGGGCTATGGCAAGTGAGAGAAAACCAGCTCGGATCGGTGACTACTTCGACTTGATCGGAGGATACGCCTTCAAGAGCAGTGAGTTCATTGAGAGCGGCATCCCCGTAATCAAGATAAAGAACGTCAAAGCAAACCGAATGCTCTACGACGTTCTGAGCTATGTCGCTCCGGAGTTTCTTCAAACACGAACCGACAAGGTTGTTCAGCGCGGCGACCTGCTCATCACCATGTCGGGCAACCGCTTCGACGGCTCTCCCGACACGTGGGTTGGCAAGGTGGCTCAATTCAATGAGGAGCGTCCTTACTTGCTCAATCAGCGCGTCGGCATTCTGCGGCCGAAAAGAGGCGTTGAAGTTGAGCGGAGATTCTTTTCGTATTCGCTGAGTTCCGAATTCTACCAGAACGAGTTCATTGCGATCGCGACCAGTTCCGGCGGACAAGCCAACTTGTCGCCCTCGCAGATTCTTGGTGCGCCTATCGAAGTCCCACCGCTCGCCGAGCAACGCGGCATCGCGGGGGTGCTTGGGGCGTTGGACGACAAGATCGAGTTGAACCGGCGGATGAACGCGACGCTGGAGGCGATGGCGCGGGCGCTGTTCCAGAGCTGGTTCGTGGATTTCGACCCCGTCCACGCCAAACTCGACGCCCGCCAACCCGCCGGCCTCGACAATGCCACCGCCGAACTCTTCCCCGAGCACTTCGAGCATGGGGAACATGGACTGCTCCCGATCGGCTGGCGTCACGCCGCCATCGAAGACGTCTGCGCCATCAACGCATGGACGCTCGGCAGGAACGATGACTTGGAGACGCTGGAATACGTAGAGATTTCCGAAGTGAGTCGCGGCAACATCGCGAACATCGCCACCTACACTCGCGGTGAAGAACCCAGCCGAGCCCGCCGCCGCTTGCACCACGGCGACACCGTTCTCTCCACCGTCCGCCCCGACCGAGGCTCCTACTTCCTCGCGCTGAATCCGCCCGAGAATCGCGTTGCCTCCACCGGCTTCGCTGTTCTCACGCCGACGAA
>JBDNFT010000136.1:0-2541 GCA_041689695.1 Planctomycetaceae bacterium
AGGCACTTGATGTCACAGCCGAATTTGGGGATATCGAAGCGAGAGTGAAAACAAATAAGGAAACAGAATCACGCTATCGTGAATTATTGAAGCAGGCGAAGTCCGTTGAGGAAATCCTGAAGATCGAAGAACAAATTGACAAACTGCGTGCAGAAATTGAATCCACTGAGGGGCGTTTGAGACTGATGACGGATCGTGAAAGTTTCAGCACATTGACGGTATCGTTCTATGAATCAACCACAATGTCGGCAGGCTTTTGGCATCGCGTGCGCGGCAATTTCCTGCTTGGTTGGCAGACTGTCGTAGAATTCACAATAGCCATTGTCTTGCTTTGGCCGTTGATGTTTCTCATATCATCAGGCTTACTCATCGTCTGGTGGTTCAACAGAAAACCAATGACAAAAAAGGTGACGTCATGAAAGACAATATGGAATTTGATGAGTTCGGTGAGGAACTGCCCGATGCAGTGAAAGCGGCCTTACAACAACGCTTTGGTTCTGTACCGGATGTTCCGTCGAGTATCGATCAATCGATTCTGGCGGATGCGAGACGCCATTTTGAACAGTACGGCCCAGCTGCTCTGCGGATGACAAAACGGCGAAGAGTTTCCGTGTGGCAATGGACGGCGATCGGATCGACAGTGGCTGCGGCGTGTGTGTTATTCTTTGCCATGAAGCCAGATCATTTGCAACAGCAAAACAGCTTCGCCGCGAGAATAAGTGCCGTGTCACCCGCTGCTGAAATGATGGCTGATGCTGAACTGACAAGCGATGTGGATTTCAGCGGGCGTGTGGACATTCTGGACGCCTTCGCGATGGCTCGTCAAATTCGCAGTGGTCGGGAGAAGTTATACGACATAAATCACGATGGGCGATTTGATGAGGCTGATATCGATATTGTCGCAAGAGAAGCCGTGAAGTTGTAGCTGAAGCATTGAAAGACGAAACCTATGAATACAAACGACTCCCTCAATAGACGAATCAGTTTACGACGTAGTCATATTCCGCTCTGCTGGGCGTTGCTGATCGCGTTTGATGTCGGGCTGATGGCTCTGACCTACGCTCAGGACAACGAAGCTCGGCCGATAGAGCCGCCTGAGCGACAGGTTCGGACTGAGATTCCTGGGCCGGATAATGTCGCAGACGACACCAGTCGGTTTGAGGCGCTCGACGTGTTCGTCGATTCCGGAGTTCAGCGATTGGCGGCGTGGCAATTGGAAGTTAAGTGCACGGCGAATGATGTACAGATCGTCGGCATCGAAGGCGGCGAACACCCAGCGTTTGCAGAACCGCCGTACTACGACAAGCGAGCGATGAACCACAATCGCGTGATCATCGCAGCGTTCAGCACGGACAACAATTTGCCAAGCGGTCGCAGTCGCGTCGCTCGGATTCACGTTCAGGTTCGCGGCCAAGGTGGGCGGACGTGGCTGTCAGAACTGACAACAGCGGCGACTGCGGATGGCACAAGGATTCCTGCTGCGATTTCACTTGCGAAAGCAGCGGCCATTTGAGATTTAGAACTTGTTCCGGGGCTCCTGCCTCGGAACACACTGCCCCGGAGGCTCCTGCCTCCAGTAAAAACCGGGGAGCCAGGAGCCTATGGCGCCATGCGTTCCAGGTCTGCTCCCCGGAACGAGTGCAATCTTCACTCAGAGAGTGATGGCGACTTTCATTACAAACTCATAAGGATCAAATTCATGAACATACTTCGAAATCGAACTTGTGCGACGTTGGCACTGTTACTTGTAGCGTCGGCGTGTTTACTGCAACTTGGATGCGGCCAGAGCAAGGAACCGGTGACGACAAATTCTGCTCCCGCAGCTAGTCGGGTGTCCGGCGATGTAGATTATGAATCAAGTACTGGTGCGGTGCCGGGAAACCCGCAGAATTGGTCTCGTCGAGGAGCCACTGTAGATGGCGAGCCAACCGCAACCCGCAATACATATGAGCTCATGCCCGGAGAAGAATTGTGGGTCATTGCCAAAGGCATTGATCCGGCAGCTCAGCCAGCAGCGGAAAAGCCACCCGGTTGCGGCGCATTGATGGCCAAACTTCCGGACGTCGAAAAAGAAGTTCCAGTTCCGCTCAAACACACGTCCGTCGTGGGCAGCATTGATGGATATATCGCGACGGTGGACGTGACGCAGCAGTTTCACAATCCTTACAACTCAAAGATTGAAGCGGTCTATGTGTTCCCCTTGCCCGATAATGCGGCGGTCAGTGAGTTTGTAATGACCGTCGGCGAACGAAAAATTCGCGGCATCATTCGCGAACGAGAAGAAGCGGAGAAAATTTACAACGATGCCCGTGCTCAGGGACACGTCGCATCGCTGTTGACTCAGGAACGACCGAACATTTTTACTCAGAAGGTGGCCAACATTGAACCTGGCAAACAGATCGACATCAACATCCGTTATTTCAACACGCTGCAATATGACGACGGAGCTTACGAATTCGTGTTCCCGATGGTTATCGGTCCTCGCTACAACCCGGCTGCCACAATCGACGGCATTGGCGCGGTGGCACGTGGAAACAATGG
>JBDNFT010000137.1:0-4325 GCA_041689695.1 Planctomycetaceae bacterium
ATGCGTGGAAACAGGATGCGGCCAACCAATGGCGCAGTGAACAGAGGGCCAAGCAACGCCGTCAGAACGGCCCCGGTAATGGAACCGCGAGTTCCCGTATTAAAACTATGTGTCGCGGTTCCCAGCCATCGCCGCGCGCGGGCACGCTGTCGTCCTGAATCTGCCAGAGCATAAACAACGTCTTCCACCATCCAATAAAGTGGCTTCACAACGATTGGACAGAGCGTCGTATATGTCGCATCGCCAGCGCCGCGATAGTACATCGCAACGCCGTAGAAACCCGCATTGCCAAACGTTTCGACTTCCGGGGCGACTTCTTCCATGTGCCTGCGATAGGATTCTTCGCGAGCGTCGATGCAACTGAACACCTGCAGTTTCGGCTTTTCCGGAGAGATTCGAGGCTTGCCAGCACGAATCGTGAAACAATCCAGCGCATGTCGTAGCAGCTTGCGTTCAAAAGCCTGATGAAATACTCGCCGCCGCTCGAACGGGGAAAATTTTTCTACAGACTGGACAAGTTCTTGCCACTGTGAGTCTGAAAGATCCGCCATCATCTGCGGTGTCCAGCCATGGAATTGAGCCAATTGCAGGATCGGATAGGCTCGTTGTTCCATCGTTGCTGGAACACTTTTGTCAGGGAATTTCTGCCGAATGACTTCACGAAGTTGATCCAACAGGACCTTCAATCCCAGCGTTTCATGTGACAGCCAGGTCAATGCGTGTCGCTCAAGAATCAAGCGCACTGCCAAAAATTCGATCAGTGTTCCCGGACGCGACGGAATATACACGCGATCAGGTCGATCTTCTGTTTGCCAGATCATGCCGGCCCAGCCGCGAAGCGCTAAAAGGGAACTACGGATGAAGCGTTCCTTTTCCTCGGGCTTCACGCCAAGCAGCAACAACGATTGTTCCAGTGACTCCAGTGCTGTCTGGCCTGATTTTTGAATGTCCTGCACTTCCTGCGACACAGGTCTCAGCCAGCGTTTGGCCAGGTATCCGCCGGTACTGAACAGCGACACGAACGATTGAAAGAAGCCATTTCCACGCCCGGGCAGTTTCCACTGCGCATATCCCTGATCCAGAAACACGGAGCAGAATTGAATCAATACATCATGCACAAGACGATCGCTGTCTTCACGTGTTGCTGCCAGCAGCAGATCGCGATGCCTCACTGGCGGTGCCGGAGGCTGATGACCGTTCGCGACACCTTTCACACGGGTTTGCAAAATACGCCAAAGAAGTGCCAGCGTCACTGTTTCCCAGGCATTTTCGTCCATTGCCTCGGAACTGCCGAACATTGAACGTGGCATCGCATTTTGAACGACGGTCAGCAACTCTTCAGACGAATTTAAACGATTCGCTGGCGACGCAACGGGGAATTCATTTGAAATCCATTGGCGTGTTGAATCGATCATCCGCTCGCGAACACTATGGGATATTTCGCTGCGAAACCGCATCAAAGCATCGGTTTCTGCGATGATCCATTGCAGTTCGTGCTCCGTCCCCGGATTGATCGAATGCTGTAACATACTCAGCCGCAGACTGGCACAGCGTACGATTCCGGCGACTTGCCGCTCGCCATCAAACCCCGGTTCTTCCGCCAGAATTTCCGTCAAATCTTCAACCGTGATTCGTCCTCGCGCCATTTTTTCTCGGTAAGAACCCTCCGGAAGAAACGGTTCACATCCGAAGATTTCTCCAACCTGGCGAAGTGCTTCAACAAAAGGTTGATACTCCAAACCCTGCAGTGGATTCAGGAATGCAAACGCTGTGATCGGCCCCTGCAATGGAAGCAATTCAGCCAGCCGTCGAATGAGCTTTTCAGTTGATTCCGATGGATTGGCGTCACTTTCGGAAGTTAAAATGCTCGTTCCCTGAGTTGTTGCAGTCATAGTGATGAGTTCAGAAGAACGGTTATGGAAAGCAAAATAGGATTCAAACTGATGCCGATGCCGCGAATACACAGCGGTACCTTGGCATTGCAATTCGTATGCCACGCCCTTTGCCACCGAACGCTGAACCAAGCGGGCGTTTTACAGGCCGCGCCAGGACGAATCGCCGGGCATGCTTAGCGAATTGCTGAATTCGGAGGCGGACGACAACCACGCAACTCCGCGCATTCGATCTGCACTGAATTTGCAGGCGGTGGAGGAGAAATCGGCAGAACCAGAGTATCGCTGCCGGGCAGATTGGCGGGATCAACAAACGGCCAGTGCTTTTCGAGTTCTATACGCGACACGGATTCAGAATCTTCGGCGTCTGCATCTTCCAGCAGAAAACTTGAACCGCCGCATTCCAGCCGATCCGCCGAGTGCTCAAGTAATCCCATTGGGACTACGAGGACAACGCAAATGAGAATGTGCAGCCAGTGAATCATGTTCCAAAGTGTCATGGAATCTGCCTGTTGCTGTCAAGCGGCTTCCTTGTCATGGGTAAATCACTGTAATATCCGGGCATCTTAATGAAGTTCGTGATGATATTTACGTCGCATCGACGAACCTGAAAATGAAGACGTCGGCTCCGTACGCACTCGGAGGCAGAAGTCACAGTTTGCTACAGTGCGCAGACTAACCTGTTGATCACCTGCCGATAAGGATGCTTGCGTGGACTTCATAATTGACCCGGAATGGGCGTGGGCTGAGTTTCATCCCGACAACGACACGCCATGGAACCTTCGCACTGCAGCTCACCTGTTTCGCCGCGCCGGGTTTGGGGTGACACAGTCTGAATTGTCGGCTGCCATTTCCAAATCACCGACAGCAGTCGTCGATGAATTATTGACGGGCTCCGAACAAGATTTGTTTCGGGCTGAGATGAAATCCTTGTCGAACGCCGCGATCGCGACTGGCAACGTGCAGCAGCTTTCTGCATGGTGGGCTTACCGCATGCTCAGCACGCCGATGCAGTTACTCGAAAAGACAACACTCTTCTGGCACGGCCACTTCGCGACCAGTGCAGAGAAGGTTACGGACGGTCACTTGATGCTGACGCAGAACGAACTCCTTCGTTCATTTGCATTTGGCGACTTTTCAAAACTGCTGCTGGAGATTTCACGCGATCCGGCAATGCTCGTGTATCTGGATTCGGCGACGAATCGTAAATCGCATCCGAACGAAAACTACGCTCGCGAAATCATGGAACTGTTTTGTCTTGGCGAAGGACACTATACCGAAACCGATATCCGTGAACTCGCGCGATGCTTTACCGGTTGGGAAATTCGTCGTGACGAGTTTCGTTTCAATCGGTATCAACACGATAGCGGCACAAAAACCATTTTCAACAAGACGGGCGATTTTGGCGGCGAAGAAGGCGTTCAAATTGTGATTGAACAAAAGTCCGCGCCGGAGTTTATCGCATCGAAACTGGTGCGGTTCTTTGTGATGGATGAACCACAGCCAACCGCTGAGCTCATCGCACCTTTGGCGAAGGAACTGCGTGAATCAGGGATGATGATTCAGCCTGTACTGCGACGGATACTTACCAGCAACCTGTTCTATTCGCCATATGCGATCGGGCGAAAAGTGCGTTCACCGGTGGAACTTGCGATTGGGTTGTTGCGATGTCTTGAAGGCACTACGAATACTTTTGATCTCGCTGAAGCGATGCTGACGCTTGGTCAGGGTCTGCTGTATCCGCCGAGCGTCAAAGGCTGGGACGGCGGTCGCACGTGGATCAATTCTTCGACGTTGCTGGGACGTTCGAATCTGGTTCGCACATTGATCACGAATGACAAGACGCGGTTTGGAAAGACGACGCTTCAAAAGTATCTGGCAACTCAGAAAGTCACGAATCCGCGAGCGATCATTGACTACCTTGAGACGGTATTATTTGCCGTTCCAATTCCGGATGCAGCAAAAGAACGAGTGGAAGCATTGATGAAAACTCACGGCGACAATGGACTTACCGAAGGCGTGCAGGCCTTATGTACGATCCCGGAGTTTCAGTTGGGGTAGAATGTCGGACAAGTAAGCACCCAAGCACAAGTTTCATCATTTAACCGCGTGGGCAACGCCCCGCATTTTAGCGAGGTAAACGCTGGTGCTTAAGGTGGCACCGATCATCGATTCAAACGGTCTCTTTATCAACGTATGACAGGACGATTGGGGACAGGACGCACAAATCCCATGAATCGCATGAGTCCCATCGGAGTTATTAATGTTTGACAGGACGATTGATGACAGGACGATGAATCGCAATTTGTGTTTCTTATCGTCCTGTCATCATCATCGTCCTGTCATCATAAGAAGCGAAGTTCAATTAGCGGGAATGAAAAAGACGCTGTGCGTTGTCGTTCATCACAGTTGTCAAACCTCTGTTCCACTAGC
>JBDNFT010000138.1:0-1322 GCA_041689695.1 Planctomycetaceae bacterium
ATAGCCGACATAAACGTCATCAGAAAAAAGCTACAACTTTGTAATCAAATTAATCACTGTCTCTTTGAACGTTCTCATTCGATTCCTCACCGTTTTCGGCTTGGGGTTCCACCAACCTTTGGGAGTTGTTGGTCGTATCGTGCTGAGAACCAGGAACTTCTGTCAAACTGACAGGCAATGTCGATTGATTCGGTTTTGACTGCTTGCCTGAATTAGCGTTGCTCATCCGACCCATCAATTGACTTTTGATGGATCGGTATTCGTCCTCTGAAAGGTCACCCTCACGCCTTAATTCACTGATTGTATTGAGCATATCCTGATCGGTCTCGGCAGGATCAACATCTTCGTGTGCTCTCGAAACGAAACGCACAATTGACCAAATCAGTACCACCAGACACGCCGCCGTAAACAGAAACTGCCACCAGTTAAACTCCGGCAATTGCAGCAAGTCCAGCCATTCATTTGTACGCTTCGCAAGGATCACAACTTAACCTCTACGCAATTCGGATGCGAATGCAAAGACTACAATTCAGAATGTGACTATCGCAGCGTTTTGTTCAGAGTCCTGTCCGGAAATGCATTTCGGGGCCACTCCGTCGCAGAGTTTGCCGGAGCTGAACGTCGTCTGGCAAGATCGGAATTGAAAAATCAACAATCTCTCGATGAAGCATTCACTCTTTTCTCCGGATGTGGCTTCACTTCATTTGCCCTACTTCGAATGCTTAGGTCAGCCCTGGCATCGGTTCGCCGTGATAGACAAGATGAGGGCGTTCAAGCTCATCGTGCCATGCTGCGGTTTGTGGAATCCCAAGAGCCTGATAAATCGTAGCCGCAAAATTTTCCGGACGCTGTGGATCGAAAGCTGGATAACCACCGATCTTGTCTGTCCCACCAACGACGCGGCCACCCTGAATCCCCCCACCGGCAAGAAACACAGACTGTACCGCGCCCCAATGATCGCGGCCTGCCTCTTTGTAGTGACTTGGTAGTAATGAGATTTTCGGCGTTCGCCCGAATTCGCCAGCCATCACGACCAGTGTGCTTTCCAACAATCCGGCATCCTGCAGATCGTCCAGCAAGGCACTGACAGCGCGATCGGTTGGTGGTAACAAGTTGTTCCGCAAATGCGGAAATGCGTTACCGTGTGTATCCCATGCTTCATTGTTGCCGAGATTCACCTGTACCAGATTTACGCCGGATTCCACCAATCTCCGAGCCATCAACAGCGACCAGCCAAACGAATTCCTGCCATAGCGATCCTGCACAGCGTCATCCGCATGGGTCACATCCAAAGCACGGCGAATTGCTGGATCAACCAACAG
>JBDNFT010000139.1:0-3355 GCA_041689695.1 Planctomycetaceae bacterium
AACAAACTTCTTTCGTGAAGATCGCTCACATTCAGCATTTCCATCATGTCCATGGGGGTAAACCCGTTGCAAGCCTACGATCCGTGATTAACGAAAAATACATACAACAGGCCTATGTTCCTCAATCTTTCCAAAATATGTCTGAAAATTGCATCATATGTGCGTTGCTTTTAGGCAACACGGGAAACGTCAGATCATGAAGTCTGTCTGACGGCCCAGGATGCGATCGACAAGGTCTTGCGGGAAATCCACTGCAGGCGAGCGTTCCGGGTCCAGATCTGTCGGGTTAATGCCGCAATAGACGCTCCATGGGCCCAAATGCCGCCAGCGCCCTGCTCTTTTGGGTTCACCCGGCAGTACAGGAGTTGTACACCTGTTGCAGCCAATCGTAGAGAATCCCTGCTTATGCAGCGGATTCAGCACTACTGCATGCTGCTGAATGTACTCATCCAGTTGTTCATCCGTATAGTTTGCCAACGGATTGATCCGCAGTGTGTTTGTTCGAACATCAACTGCCAGGATTGGGCACACGCCACGCCGTCCGCCATCCGCTCGCCGCAAACTAGTGATCAACGCATCATATTCACCTTTGACGGCATCTAGGGGGGCGTATTTTCGCATTTCGCAGCATTCCTTCTGTCCGTCGGGAGTCAGATACAGAACGCCGTGTTTCTCTGTTTGCTCCTCCATGGACAGCGTCGGCGTGAGTGTTCGGATGTTTAGTCCGTACGTTTTCACCAGTCTGTCACGGGTGTCGAGAGTTTCCTGAAACAGAACTCCAGTATCCACGAACAGTACTGGAATATGCAGCGAGTTTGCATACATCATATGGCAAATGACATTGCCGGATTCCTGCATTGAAGACATCGCAGCGACGCGTGGGCCGAACATTTCTCGAGCCCAGTTCAGCAGTTCCAGCGGGGAGCGATCATCAAATGTGCGATTCAGATCAACCAAATCGGCCTGAGTCAAACGGGCCATACTACCAATTCCAGTTGGCTTATTGCCGCAACATCGCTCTCCCATTGCACCGGGGACGAGGCTGCCTGAACGAACTGCTGCGAATGATAGCGGGTTTGCTGGAAATGGAAGGCATAAAAAAAGCGAAGCTGGGTTACCAGCTTCGCTTTGAGAGTTTAATTAGATGTCAATCCGCGTCGATTTGGCTGGTAGCGAAAGTCGTCAAGACTTTCGGATTAGCCTACATCGCCAAAAGTCTTGACGACTTTCGCTACGTTCTCGTTTTCGGCGTCTATCGGGCGGCAGCGTCCCACCACCAACGGCCCGACTGGCCGATTGGATTGGCGTTTACTGCCTTCTTTGCGACTTCCGCTGAAATTTCGAATGTTTCAGGGTTCTCAACGATTGATTTCAGGTCTCCCCGTACGCCACCAGCGACTTGGACGACGATATCGCCGCCTCGGTATGTTCGATGGTTCGCGGCCGTCATCAATTCATCTGGGACGTCAACATCGACCGGTTTGTAAGTTCCATCAACACCAAAGACTTCTGAGTGCCAGCCAGCCTGGTGTCCAATGGCCTGTGATTGGACCAGTGCAGACACCAGTGCCAAGTCAAAGACGTTTTGCAGGTCCGCAAACAGCATTTCCTGATCAGCCAACTTTGGCAGGTTTTCTGTAAAGAGGCGAGCAAATTCGGCATTTGCCTTTTCTGATTTGCCAGTCGCGACGTGAGTTCCGTCATCCTGGACAAGCTGGTTTTCAGAAAGGCAGCGGATGGAACGTCCAGAGAATTCAAATGCCTGCTGGTTTGGAGACACATAAATTGCATCGTAACCAACGGTCATCCACCAGCGAAGAGCGTCCATGGTCGAGCCTTTTCGCTCGGTCCGGCTGACGAGATCGAAGTAGCTCTTCATCCCCTCAGCACCTTCGCGTTTGCCGATACCAATCAGCTTCATCTGGTAGTCTGCATCAACGATCACGCTGGCGACGCGAGAGTCCTCAGGAATGCCGTTTACGATGACATTTTGCAACCCCAGCGTATCTTCGGCTTTCTTCGTGAATGCTCCCAGATTCTTCGCTGACAAAGGTCCATAGCTGCCCACAAGTTCCTTGACGGCTTTCACCTGCTCAGGCTTTGGATCGATTGAGCACATGAAAAATCCGGAGCCGCCAGACGAGAACGTTCGGCTGAGAGTCACCAGATCATCAAATTTGAGTGTCGGCCGATGCTGGGCAATACCGATCGTGCGGCCGGTTTCGTCATTCGCCCAATCGCCTGCTGGTCCGCCAATGACGACATCGCCGGTTTCAGCAAATACAAACAGGAAGCGAACTTCAGTCAGTCCTGCCAGGCAGGCAACATCGTCGGGAATTGGTTGACCCGCTGCTTTCAATTTGAGCACGTGCTGCTCGAGCCGAGGCAGCGAGACGAGTCTCAGGTTCGAGGTGGCCCGAACATCGTGGTTCGTATTGGCCGACTTCGCCATTTCGAATGCCGAGATCAATCGAGAATCATCTCCTGCGAGCGTGAGGGCAGCCATCACGGCTGGTGCTCCCATAAACACGCCCTGCGAGAATTGGCTTAAACGCCCACCTTCACCGTCGATATCAAACCAACGTGCAGGTGGTGCAGTCTGTTCCGTGATCAATTGGATCAGAGCTGTGAAGTCGGCAAACATGGATCCGCCGCGAGCTTCCAACTCAGCATGAGCATTCTGGGCTTTGCCAGCCGTCATACGATCTCCGACAAGTTCCGCTGCTGATCCCAGAGCCTCGGTCGCTTTGAGGAAATCGCCTTGTTCCGCCGCGAGTCTGGCGTCCATTCGCAACTTTGCAGACTCCATAATCGCATCTGCAGAAGGTGCCTTTTCAGCGTCGGATGTTCCGCCAAACACAGACCCTGACATGGCTGGTGACGCAAGGACTGCCAGGCAGCATGCCAGATTCACACCCTTGCGAAGAGTTCGGCGGAGCCCAAATTGACGCGATAAAAACTCTGCGAGAGACTGACGCATCTGCGTGACCTCAAAAAAATCAAAGAAAAGGCGGCTATCCGAAGATAATCAGAAATTGTGAGCCGCAAGGCGCTAGCCGCGGGTATTCGCCATTGTTTTTCACACGGACACGAGCGACTAGCGCCTTGCCGCTCATCAAATCAACAGCCTGCGAAATTCGAGACGTTTGCTGGTTGACCATTGCTTAGCATCGTCGCGAAGCACGTCAGCGTCAAGAATAATCCTGCAAATCCATGACATACCAGTTGTCTCTGAAACTCCGAATGTGTTGCTTTCAACGAATATACTGAATAGCTTTGAGTGTTGTGACGATCGTGCGGGCCTTGCGGCCCCGGTTTACCCCAGGATCACTGAATATGCCCGAACTCCCTGAAG
>JBDNFT010000140.1:0-1847 GCA_041689695.1 Planctomycetaceae bacterium
GCTGCACTTTGTGCAGCCGTCCTCCTCTCCGAGTCGGGTCAAACGAAGTCTTCCGCTGACAACAAAACCCTCCTCTGAAAAATCTCCGAATTTCCTCGAAACTACTATTTGTCGCGCACCTCAGGATCTGCCTATCGGCGTCGCATCAACATGGCTGCGCCGAGACCTGCCAATAATCCGCTGCCGAACAGGATTGCGACCGCCGCGCCTGGATTTTCTTTCGCGTACTTTGAAGCCTGCTGATATCCTTCTGCCAGCTTCTGTGCCGCGACGTCGTAGCCTTCGTTGTAAACTTCACCGGCCTGTGACGCCGCCCCAGAGAAGAACTGGCCAACTTGATTCTGAATGTCTCGCCCTTGTGCGATCATTTCTTCCAGCTGATTTTCAATCACGTTCTTCGCCTGCCCAGTGCGACGCTGAATCATATGCACCAGTTGATCAGCAGAACCCTTGAAACTTTGCAGATCCCGATCGGACAACTGTTGCCACTTTGACTTCAAATTCGCTTTGATGTCGTTCCAGTTTGCTTCCAATACCGATTGACTCACCATTATTTTGTCTCCAGAAAACTTATTCGTTGAAAATGTGATGTAGTGCTGCGTGCAGGAATTACTGTTTTGTCTTTCAGTGAAAGAGGAACAGACAGCACTGCACACAAGAAGTGTGCCACATCAGAAGTCGCAGCCTCGGACAAACAACAAGATGATCACAATTGGCAGCGGCAATCCGATCAGCCATCCCAGTATTCCGTATTTAATTTTGCCACTGCGTTTGTTGTTTCGAACAGGCATTTTTCGCCTCCTGACGACTGAACGTGCATCTCGATTGGAACACGTAGCTGTAGATAGCAGTTGTGATGCCAGTCGTTGCAAAATCTTCGCGGCATTCGACAATGGCTCAAAAACACAGGCTTTTTTTAAAAAAAACCGAGGCAAGCGAGCATTCTCGTCCGAATGTGCGTGGCTCAACACCAGAACCGCTGGAGGCTCAGCGATCCGATTGATTGATGGCGTACCGCATATCTATGCGTCGTTTGATTTGCGCCAAACCAGCGGCATCTTTCATGGATGAGCGTACTTCAAATGGGTCTCGTCCATTAGTCTGATCTGCAACACAAAGAAGGCTGGACTCTAACGGGCTGCACTTCCAATGGATCAGAACAACTCGAAGAAGTTCGTCAGGCTACCGGACAGCTTTACGATAAACCGAGCAGCATCCGCTCCGTTGACGGCACGATGATCGTACGACAGTGACAGTGGCAGCATCAGGCGTTCTGTGACTTGACCATCTTCCAAAACAAGCTGCTTCTGTCCGCGAGACATGCCAAGAATGGCGACTTCCGGATAATTCACAATCGGCGTGAAGGCAGTGCCACCAATTCCGCCCAGGTTGGTGATCGTGAACGAACCGCCCTGCATTTCTTCTGTTTTGAGTTTGCGATCACGAGCCCGACCGGCAATGTCAGTTAGCTCGGCGGCAACCTGTAGCACATTCTTTTGATCGCAGTTGCGAATGACAGGCACCACCAGGCCGCTTGGTGTATCGACGGCAACACCGATGTGATAGTACTGTTTCAGAATCAGTTCACCGCTCGCCATATCAACACTGGAATTGAAGTTTGGATAAGCCTTGAGTGCTCCCACAACAGCCTTGATCATAATCGCGGTCATCGTGATCTTTGGTGAACCTGGATTTGCTTTTACGTAGCGTTTGCGAGCCGATTCCAGTTCCGTGATGTCTGCCAGATCATGCTGCGTGACGTGCGGAATTGTGACCCACGCGGTATGCAGATTTGACGCAGCCATACGGAAAATTTTGTTCATCGGCTGTTTTTCAACCGGCCCGAA
>JBDNFT010000141.1:0-11761 GCA_041689695.1 Planctomycetaceae bacterium
CAACCGCAAGTGCTACGGAATGGAAATCTCACCAGCGTACTGCGACGTGATCGTCAAGCGATGGGAAACGCTCACCGGCAAGACGGCAATGCTCGAGGGCTAATCAATGACGACAACAATCCGCAGCGAACTACGCACGCTCGAACGCGGCATCCGTCAGAAGTGGGACATTCCAGACGAGGTCCTGCGAATGGTGCCGATGCGAATGCTGGGCATCATGGCAAAGGGGAAGGACCGGGATTCAATTGCCGCTGCAAAAGTGTTGGCAGCCTTGAATGCCCAAAATAATCCGCCTGAGTTGGCACAGGCACCGCAAATCAACGTGGGGGTAAAGGTTGAGAACAATCAATCAACTGACGCCGGACGAGCTCTTGCAAGTTCTGTCGTTCAACGAATCAGACTTGCAAGAATTTCTGAAGACAATTCCGGATGATATTCTCGACGACATAGCTCAGCAGATTGACAGCGGAAACACGAAACATCACGGCAGCGGCGCAGACTACGCATCCGAGCGGTCGGCACGCAACGCAGCAACGATCAACGCGAAAACGGCAGCAAGTCAGGAGATCGGGCCGCTACATGATGTCGCGGATCCGCAGCGGAGGGAGCGGGCCGCCGCAAGCAACCTGTTATTTGCTGAGACCTATTTTCTTCCGACGTTCTATCTTCCCTGGGCACCGTATCAGCGAGCCATGATGGATCGATTTCAAGAGGTAATCTTCAGCGGTGGAAAGGAATGTCACGCTGTTCGACGCGGTGGCTTGAAATCCACATGTGCTCGCGTCTCGACACTCTGGGCCGCAGTCAATGGCCACAGACGTTTTCCTGTTTTGGTTGGCGCGACAGACGACAAAGCGAATGAACACCGCGAGAATTTCTTTTCATTGCTCGCATCGTCCCCGATGCTGCTCGATGACTATCCGGAGTTGATGCCTCTACTTCTGAAGTATCGACAACCAAAGCGACAATTCAGACTTGATGGCAGATTGTTGTCGGTCCATCCGAAGGACGAACGCGGCCGGATAGTGTTTGCTGATATCCACGACGCAGCATCCTGTCAGGTGCATATCGCACCGTACTCGGTGAATGCGACGGACATATCTGGGCTGTCGTACGTCGATCGATTCGGAGTCACGATTAGGCCGGACGCAATCATCTATGACGACGTCCAGACGCCGCAGTCCTCAAAGTCTCCGAGCATGACGGAAGACAGAGAAAGGATGATTACAAAAACGTTCGGCGGACTGAAAGGACTTGGTCAGAACATGGCTGAAGTGATGGTCTGCACTGTTCGTGAGCATGACTGCCTGACGTCCAGGTTCTTGAATCGCAAGACGCATCCGGACTGGTTTGGCGAGACTTACAAATCAATCATCAAGATGCCCGACAAGATGGAACTGTGGGAAGCGTACAAAACGAAACTTGGGCAGGGCGAAACGCCGGTCGAAGGCAAGTCGATAGCTCAGGCGTTCTATGTCGCGAACATGGACGCGATGAAACTCGGAGCGGTCGTAGCCTGGGAGTATGACAAGCTGCCGGACGAGGTCGATGCCCTGCAATCACTGATGTCGATTTGGGCGATTGATCCTGAGTTCTTCCGTTGCGAGATCCAGCAAGAAGGCATCGTACCAGTCAACACGAGTGGCATCAGGCTCGATGCACAAACCCTGCTGACTCGACTGTCAATGATTCCGCGCGGCGAGCTGCCACAGGAAGCCAGTTACACGGCAGCGTTCATTGATTCGTCGGATCAAGTCTTGTGGTGGATGGTCTGTGGATTCGGGCCAGACTTCAGCGGGTGGGTTATCGATTACGGCACATGGCCGGATCAGGGCAGGCCGATATTTTACAAGAACGACTTAGCCAAAAAGATCAGCAGCCAACTCCCAGGCAAAGCGTGGGAAGAGGCTTTCGTTCACGCACACAACATGCTGGAGGCTCAACTATTTGAGGACCATCCTGATATCGACCTGCTGATGAAAGACTGGTCGGACGGGCAGCACATGCCGCTGATTCGATCGCAGATCGCAGCCAGCGCGAACCGGTCACGAATCAGGGCATCAAAAGGATTCGCACCAAAGCCAGGACGAAAGCCGATTCATCTTTGGGGAGATCCGCACCGCGACAAGGCGGGCACGGGCTGGATTGAGCGTCGCACAGAATCACCCGTGCATGTTCAGTTCGACGCGAATATAATCAAGAGCATGTCGGCAAGGCGACTGCTCACGACGGTCGGGGCACCGTCAGCAATCACGCTTCCGGGGTCGAGCGAATTCAATAACAGACTGCTGGTGGAGCACTTCACGGCAGAGAATCCGAAAGAGATGACATACGACGGTTCGACGGGCGTTCGGTGGGAATTGATACCAGGTCGAGACAACGATTGGTGGGACTGTTTTTGCGGTTGCATCACAGCCGCTTCCGTTTTAGGAGTGAAGTTGAGTGGAGACACTCCGGCACGAAAAGAGATCAGAACGTTCGCACTACCTGGAGGGGCACGCCGTGGGTGACTTCCAACTGCCGGGCGGCGGGCTGAAATGTGGCAAGTGCGGCACGACGCTGCCGAATGTGTCGCGCACAATCAAGAGTCCGGGATTCGTGACACGTGAAAGGATTTGTCCGCAATGCGGGCAGGTCAACACGACTGGCGAGCGGGTGTTGAATACACGGAAGATCAATTCAAGGTTCAGCGATCCATGTCAGTAGTTGACAGTGCGGCGTTGCGATGATACAGTGCCTACTCAAGCAATCGGCGAGGGTTGCTTCAATGGCTTTCGCGGGCTTCGGCTCGCACTGAGAAACCGGCTCACAGGACTCGCCTCTTGTGATGCCGGTTTTTTCATGGAGTGGCAAGGATTATGAAGACATATCAATTTGTGCTGACGGGGTTCATGCCGTTGCTTATGCACGCTGACAACATTGAGGGAAGCGATGAGTTGCAGCGGTGGCGAAAGGCACCGGCAAACAAGGGGCTTTCGACCCCTGGCGACGATCGTAGTCCAGCGTGGACTTGGCAAACTTACTGCTACAACGACGAAGAAAACGTCGTGATGCCAGCAGAAAACATCATGGTTGCCCTGCGGCTGGCAGGCGCTCAGATGATCCTGAAGAAAATGAAAACCTTCAAGGAAATCACTCAGAGCGGTTTGCTTATCACAAGCGAGACGTGCGACTTGTTCAACAACGGAAAAAAAGTTACGTGGAAGTCACTTCTGGACATGCGAGAGAACACATTCGCGGAACAGTCTGCGGCATGTCGCAAGATGGACTTTGAGCTTTTTGTGAAACGAGCTCGCGTCGGCACGTCAAAACATGTTCGCGTTCGTCCGAAATTTCACAAGTGGTCAGTGGTCGGTGAAATTGCGATCCTAAAGCCTGAAATCAACGGCGAGATTTTGGCTCAGCTGTTCGACCTTGCTGGCAAAGCTGGGCTGTGCGATTGGCGTCCGAGCGGCAAGACACCGGGTCCGTACGGTCAGTTCACGGCGAGTATCAAGGAAGTCGCGTAGGGTTCAAGACGTGGCACGGCACGGCGCGGCGAGGCTAGGCGCGGCCAGGCAAGAGCGAGGGAGCCAATGGCTCAATGGTGGTGGTATCCGCGAATAATGGCGGGGCGCGGCGAGGCAAGGCGAGGCCAGGCGCGGCGGGGCCAGGCAAGAGCGAGGGAGCCAATGGCTCAATGGTGGTGGTTCCGCGAATAATGGCGAGGCTGGGCACGGCGAGGCGGGGCGGGGCTTGGCGCGGCGGGGCCGGGCAAGAGCGAGGGAGCCAATGGCTCAATTTCAATTTTCGAATGTCCAATGCGAAAGGCGGACAGAATGAGCAATAAAAAACGCAAACAGTTTGATGACGATCCTGAGATTAAGGCCCGAGTTGAAGCACTGATAGCAGCGACGACTGACTACGAGCGGGAAAATGTTTTGCTGTGGGAAGTGGCAGAGGCGATTCTGAAAATGGAGCGCGACGACGAGCGGCTAAAATATGCGGTCCTGAAGTGGAGAAAGTATTATCACAAAACGCTGATGATTGAGACGTGGGCCATACCGGGCAGAGGCATAAAATTACTGTCGCAGTCCGAGCAAGTTTCGATGCTGCCTCAGAAGCGAGCCAAACGAGCCTATCGTCAACATGGTTTGATTCTTCGCTCGATCAAGAACACAGATTTGTTCGCGATCAGTGACCATGAAAAACGAATGGCGGCGGCGATTATTGAGCACAGCAAAGCCGCACGAACGCAGACCAACAAGGTAAGTAACGCAGGTCGTGGTAAGATTCCACACGACCGACAGGCATTGATTGACCGCGCTAAGTTGGCCCATGAAGAGGAGCAGAAGAACAAGTAGTGATCAAGACGAGGCATTGCCAGGCCGGGCCGGGCACGGCAGGGCTCGGCCAGGCGAGGGAGCCAATGGCTCAATGGTGGCGGTTCCGCGAATAGAGGCCGGGCGAGGCGCGGCGTGGCAGGGCAAGGCGGGGCCAGGCATGGCTAGGCAAGGTAAAGGCAGGGCGGTTTTCCGTCCTGCCTTTTTTTATTGGTGCTACATATAGCAAAGTGAGATAGACAAGCACAAACACGACAACACACACTGCACCCGTCAAACCATAACTAGGTTTCACGAGGTCAAACAGTGTCAGCTATTTCCGATCAACTCGCATCAGAAGCGTTGAAGGCAGCATCCGTCAGTAATGACGGCGTGACAGTCTCACGGCGCTCACTCACGGAGTTGATGGAGTACGAAAAGTATCTCGCCAGCAAAGCCGCGACGGCAGCGACTCCGGCGGCAATGTTCCGCTCGATGAATTCCAAATTCGTCGCTCCGGGGGGTCACTGACATGTGGCCATTCACCGGCAAAAGCAAAGAGCCAAAACAGATCAACGCAAAGTTTGACCTGGCTCAGACGACCGCAGACAACCGCAAACATTGGGCATCCGCTGACGGTCTGTCATCACGGGCAGCGACGTCTCACGCTGTGCGTCGAGTTGTGCGAATGCGGTCCCGATACGAAGCCGAAAACAACTCGTGGTATGCAGGTATGCTGCGGACGGCCGCGAATCATATCGTAGGCAACGGGCCACGATTGCAGTTGCTGACACCAGACCCTGAGGCAAACGCTCGGGTTGAAAAAGCGTGGCGACTTTGGGCAGCGAAAGCCGACCTTCCAGAGATGCTTCGGACTCTCGTCAAAACTTACTGGCAGGACGGCGAAGTCTTCTTGATGCGTGCGGACAGGCAGTCTTTGTGGCCGAACGTCACGCTTGACCTGCGGACATTCGAAGCGGATCAAATCAGCAGTCCGTGGAATCAAGCTTATGACGATCCGTATATCGATGACGGTATCCGTTTTGATCGCAGCACCAACGAAATCGAATACTACGTCTACGACCATCATCCGGGCAGCAATACACCGCTCTCAACTCTGAATGGCAAGTGGTATTCGGCTCGCGACGTCTTGCATTTGTTTCGCGTCGAACGACCTGGGCAGGTTCACGGAATCCCACGAGCGACAGCATCGCTACAAACTTTACCGATCATGCGACGTCAGGAATTGGCCACGCTGTTTTCGGCAGAGACGGCCGCAAATTTCGCAATGTTTCTTGAGTCCAATTCGCCAAGTCTCGATCCATCGTCAAGCCCTGCGGACTTCGCAGAGATCGAGATTACTCGCAACATGCTAACCACGCTGCCCGCTGGCTGGAAGATCGGGCAGGTGAAGCCGGAGCAACCGACAAGCACTTACAACAGCTTTCAAAGCCAGGCTTTGAAATCATTCTGCCGATGCACGAACATGCCGTACGGGATCGCGGCTGGCACGTTCCAAGAGTCCAATTTCTCGGCAGCAAAAGCCGATATGCGGATGCTTTGGCAACCGGAAGTCCAGTCGGAACAAAGCCGTTTAGAGTGCTCTATTCTGTCAGGTGTTTTTGTCTGGTGGCTGGAGGCGGCAATCTACGTTCCGGGATTGCTCGCGGGATTGCCACCAATCAATCAGATCGATCATGTGTGGCATCATCCACCGATTCCGTCACTCGATCCAATCGACGACGCGAACGCGGCAACGGCCAGACTGTCAAGCGGTCAGACATCGCTCACAGAAGAATACGCAACACGAGGCAAGGACTTTGCGACAGGCATCCAACGGGCGGCCGATGATTATGGCGTACCAATCGATGCACTCAAGGCCGCAATCTTCGCCAAGACTTTCGGGCTTGTTCCTGGTGCTCCAATGCCAGCAGCTCCGGGTGTCACGGCACAGCCGGCAGCATTGCCACAAGGTGAGTATACACAGCTTGGCCAGCGAGCTTTCACCAATAATCAAAAGCGAATCAAGTCATCACTTGAGCAGTTGGCCAGCGGATTAATTTCACAGGTAATGACAGAGCAGACATTGGCGTCAATCGGTCTCGCGCCGGATCGTATCGCGGCCCTGATTGCAGACGCACTTGACGGCGGAATAGACGACGCCGCACTACACGAGGTACCTGTATGAAACCACTCACAATCAGTGCAAATCTCACTATCAAAGCAGCGGATGCAGGCAAGCCACGACGGTTCACAATCCTTGCGTACTCAGGCGGATTGCTGCCGGTCGAAGGGTTTCCGGTCCCTGTGATCGTGGATCTATCCGGACTTGATGTTCCCGGCTCAATACCAATCTTGATCGACCACACAAAGAGCGTTGAAGCCACGCTCGGACTCACTGACAGCATTCGAAACGATGGCTTGACACTCACACTTGGTGGAGTCGTCACTGGCCAAAGCCCAACAGCTCAGCAGGTCATCGCTCAGTCTATTGCTGGCCACACATGGCAGGCGTCAATCGGTGCAATGGTGATTGAATCTGAAGAAATCGCGGCGGGTAAAACTGTCGCAGTAAATGGACAGACTTTCGTCGGTCCGGTGATCGTCGCTCGGAGATCGGTTCTCCGTGAAACGTCGGTACTTCCAATGGGAGCCGACCCGACAACGTCAGTGAACTTGGCAGCAAAAGCTGCTGGGAAATTTATTAAGGGAACGGCGAACATGGGGACATTTGAAGAATACGTAACATCGTTGGGACTGGATCCAGCAACTCTCACAACCGACGCAGGCACCGCACTGAAGCTGGCCTATGAAGCGTCGATGACCGCACCAGTAGTTCCGCCAGTTGCGGCTGCTCCGGCTCTGCCGCCGGTCGTGGCTCCCGTCGCTCCCGTGGCATCAGCAGGAATCAAAAACATGGACATCCAGGCAACGATTGACTCGAACCGAAAGCTACTCGCCGCAGAGGCTAGCCGCGTGCAAGCAATCACAGTATTGACCGCCAAACATCCGGCGATCCAGGCCACAGCAATCGCTGAAGGCTGGAGCAGTGACAAGACGGAAAACGCGGTACTGAAAGCTCAGGCTCAGTCGGGCAGTGTTCGCCCGACTTCGTTCGGCTCAGCTCAGAATGCTCCAGAGAATCAGGCACAGGTGCTTGAGGCTGCGTTGTGCATAAACCGACGACAGAAGGACGTCGAAAAACAATTCGACGACAAGATTTTGCAGGCTGCTCATTCGCAGTTCAAGGGTCGTATTGGCCTAAAGCAAATGTTGATGGTGGTTGCTTCGGCAAACGGTATGCCATCACATGCAGGCATGACTGTCAACGACGGCAACTTGCGTGAGGTGCTGTCGTACGCTTGTCCGGATGGCCGGAACATTCAGGCGGCATTCACAGCCCTTTCTTTGCCTGGCATCCTGTCCAACGTAGCCAATAAGGAAATCTTGCAGGGCTACATGGAAGAGGATGCAGTCTGGCGTGAGATCGCTCAGATCAAGTCTGTCAACGACTTCAAAACGGTTACAAGCTATCGTATGCTCGATGATATGACTTATGAAAAGCTCGGTCCCGGCGGCGTGATCAAACACGGCAAAATCGGAGAAGAACAGTTTTCACGTGCGGTTGATACTTACGCGAAAATGTTCGCCCTGACTCGCAAGGACATCATCAATGATGACCTTGGAGCATTCGACGAACTTCGAAGTGTTATCGGTCGCGGCGGCGCGATTAAATTAAACGATCTGTTCTGGGAAACGTTCCTCGGAAACCTTGCAACAATCTTCACCGCTGGTCGGACGAACTATATCGCCGGTTCAACAACGAACCTTGGAACCGATGGCGTCGGTCTTGGTCTCGGTCAGAAGGCATGGCGTTCACGCACAAGCCCGACAGCCGATGGGTCGAAACGAGTTGGTGGAACAGCTAAGTTTCTGCTTGTTCCTCCAGAACTCGAAACGATCGCAGACGCACTGTACGTTGGTAGAAATAACAGCAGCGTAAAAGTCAGCGACGTCAACACGTTCGCTGGCAAGTACAACCCGATCGTGGCTCCGCAGTTGTCGGATTCATCGATCAGCGGAAACAGCACTACGGCTTGGTACCTGCTCGGTGAGAAGTCAATGGGCAGCCCTGTTGTTGTGTCGTTCTTGAATGGCACAGAAACCCCAACGATTGAATCAGCAGACGCTGACTTCAACACATTAGGAATTCAGTTCCGAGGATATCACGACTTCGGTTGTGACCTTGGTGACGGATATCTCAACGCGTTGATGGTTAAGGGTGCAACGTAGTCACTTCGTGACGATGACAATATGAGTCCGCCGGGAGTTCCGGCGGGCATCTTTTGAAGCAAGTTTAGGAGGTTACGAAGATGGCTCAAACGCCAGCATTAACGCACAGCGACGCCTGCGCGATCGATTACACACCAACAGCAGCAGTCACCGGCGGAAGCGTCGTTATTCTGAACAGCATCGTTGGAGTTGTGGTTACCGATATCGCGGCGGACGTCAAAGGTTCGCTCGCAGTTGAGGGAATTTTCAAGCTACCAAAAACCACAGCCGCAATCGTTCGCGGTCTGCCGGTCCACTGGAACGCGACTGGCTCGCCAGATTCGGGCGACGAATCGAGTGGAGCAGCCAATCAACTTGGCGTGGGGGTATATGCGGGCGTAGCTGCTGAGGCAAGTGCCAGCGGTGACGATTACGCGATTGTCAATCTGAATCGCCAATCAAACCTGATCGGCGTCGCTGCTGTAACCGCCGCCGGAACTGTTATCGGTGACGCTGCTCGGTTGTCGAACGGGTTGAATGTCGTCACAGGTGCCGATGGCACGAAGGGCGTGATTCTGCCGGTTGCCGTGCCAGGAACGCAAATTATCGTCAAGGGAGTCACGTCCGGCGTGCTCAAGGTTTATCCGGTCAGTGGGTCAGTCATCAACGGACTGTCGGCCAGCGCAGCAATCAGTCTCACCACAGGTTTAATCCCAGTTACTTTCATCGCTTCCTCTGCGACTCAGTGGTACACGCTGCCTTTGGTTGCGAGCTGATCAATGTCTGACTTTGACGACGACATTGGCGACATGACAACTGATCTCCTTGCAATCGCTGGGGAATCGTTTGTCTATCGTCGTGGCTCTTCGTCAACGACAGTCACGCTCGCAAAATCCGCAGGCAGTCCAATGGTTATGACGGCTGCGGATGGAAACGAAATCGAAGTCAGGCCGGTGGATTTCAAGGGTCTGACATCCGCTCTGCCGTACGCAGTACCGCTGCAAGGCGATCGAATATCAGGCGGCGGAAAAATCTACGAAGTTAATCCATCTGCGGGCGACAAGGTGTTTCAAATCTTGTCCCCGCAGATGATTCGAATTCACACAAAACTGGTGGGGCCGATCTAAATGGCGGTAACAATCGCACCATCTGTTGAGGCAATGCAGGCCATCGTAGCTCGTGTCAATACCGGCACGCTCTATTCGCTGGACCTAACAGCAGTCTACACCGATGAGGCGATCGATCCGCTTGAAGAAATTACCAGGCTGCGGGTTGATGTGGCTTCGGATACTGAGGAGCAACTTGAGGAGACTTTGGACCTAGAAGACCGCACAAGTCATCAAATAAACGTGTGGGTCAGAGCGAAAGTCAGGAACACACTTCCTGCATCGATTGATCCGCTGAAACTGATCGTTCGTCAGATTTACCAGAGGCTCAACGATTACGACACGGCAGATTTGCGGGTGAAAGTATGGCAGGCTCAAATCTTAGGCGGACAAATACCCGACAAGGCAATCTTGCGGCAATCACTGCTGTTCGTGGCGGCGATTGGATTGAGGGTTGAGGTCGAGGCTAGCTAATGTCGCAGAACGTTCACGGACTGGAGACGATCCTGAAACGGATGGACGTTCTGAAGAATACTGGCAAAGTTGCGGTGCTCCGGGCGGCCATTCGCGGTGGGCTGAATGTCATCGGCAAACAGATGAAAAAGGATCTCGACCCGAAGGCAAAAAAAGGCAAGTTGGGCGTAAAGAGTCGATTCAAAAAAGGCTCACGGAAAATCGCGGCAAAGGTCGGGTTCGGGATCGGAAAGAAAAAAGATGCAAAGCCTGTCGTGCGGAAAAAACGCAGTGGCGTAGGGATTTCTCGAAACAACATTCATTGGTGGGTTGCAGGCACAAAAACGAGAACGACAAAATCAGGAAGCGACAGAGGAAAAATGCCATCAATGCAACCGGGGCTTGCGAGAATCGCGTACTCAAAAAGCAAGGGCCAGATTAACGCCGAAATGATAAAGCGTGGCGCATTACAGTTGACAAAAGAAATCAAAAAACTTCAGAAAGTGAAATAACATGGCAGCGAAAATCAAATCTAAGGGCACCGCTTTACTGATGTCAATCGATGCAGTCTACACCGCAATCCCGCAACTGATTTCAATCAGTATCAGTGGTGAAAAGTCGCAGACGATGGACACAACCACGCTCGACGCTGCGAGTGCCTTTATGACGAAAGCACCGAACGGCTTTTCTGATCCCTGCACAATCTCAGCGGAGGGTCTCTACGATCCTGCTGATGCGGTCCATGCCGCATTCATCGCATTGATTGCTGCACCAGTCGCGACGAACTTCAAGCTCACTTACGCAGACGCAGCACCGACATCTGCAATCTACAGTGGGGCCGGATTCGGCTGCGACAAAAACGTCGCGCTTGCCGATGCTGTTAAAGCCACGTTCACAATCGAAACATCCGGAGCCCCAGCGTAATGAAGTCACGATTGAAACTTGATCAATGGGTAGACGCCTCAGCTCTCACCGAACAGCAAAAGTCACTTGTGAAGTTCAAGACAAGTCCGGGCTCGGCTCCCGTTCCGTATTTTCCAGAAGGCACGATTTTTGAAGGCAGACAAGCAGTTTTGTTGTGTCGCACTGGGCAGGCCGAACCGATCGACGAAGAGTGTGCCGACGCTTGCGGGATGTCTGCGGATCAACTCGCTTCAAAGCAAGTTGAGTACAAAATGGATACGCTCGGAATCAGCGATGTGGGCGACCGAGAACTGTATCGTGTTGATGTGATTTTGGGCTACAACAAAGACGGCGAAAAGATACATGGGCCAAACTGGCAAGCGTATCAGGACGCCAAACAGGAAAACGAAATAGATGAGCTTGCTTGAACGAATGGCGAAGCGTTTGGCGTATCCGGTGACGTTGCTAAATGGCGAACAGATTCATGTTCGAACATTGACACACGGGCAACTTAAAGTCGTACGAGAGTTTTCGAACGACGATGAGTCTATCGGATACACGCTTGGCTTTGGCATCGTAGACGATGCAGGCGAGCGTGAATTCACTAAGACGGCGGAAGAGTCACCGAAGCAATTCGGTGGGCGTGTGATGGCCGCGATGGAAGCCGCTGACATCGGACTCGACATTCAAAACCAAATCGTCGGTGTGATTTTCAAACTGTCCTCA
>JBDNFT010000142.1:0-3990 GCA_041689695.1 Planctomycetaceae bacterium
CCAGGGCTCCAGCCCTGGAACGCCATGCACGAGAGGATCCCGCCTCCAGCGACAAGCTTGCGAGGCAGGAGCCTCCGGTAAAATCAGTTATGCGTACTCGCGAGTCTTTTCAAGACCTGGCATTGGAATCGGGTATTTACCCTCTTCGTCCGCCTGGAGAGGTGATTCTGATTCCAGTGTGAGTGATTCGATGTCTGGAGCAAATTCATGCTCGCAATTCATCATCTGCTCAAGCGTCAACTCCTGCCCCGTATGAGCCGCCATGCGGCCCATTGAAGTCACAATGCTGGCCATGCAGCCGCGTTCAACTTCGTTGTACTTTTCGTCGTTGCGAATGGCGGCGATCAGATGCTTCCATTCATCAACGTATGGGTTGTTCTTTTCGGGCTGCGGAAACTGCCAGGCAAGGTTCGCATCGTCTTCGTTGTGACCTTTGTAGATGCGAGCACGTGACGGCCAGTGTGACGCCGACGAAATTACGCCCAGTCCCTTTGTACCGTGAGCGTAGCTGGCGAATTCCTGGTAGCAACCCGGAATCGTACGCCCGTTGACGAACAGTTTAGTTCCGTCATCGAACGTGTACTCCATAGAATAGTTGTCGAAGTTCTGATCGACGCTGTCACCGCGATAGTGGCGACCGCCGTTTGCCTTGCACTTCACCGGCCATGCATTCTTCATCCAGCAGGATTCATCGATATTGTGAATCAGGAAGTCGCTGACGGCTCCACCGCTCAGCCACAGGAAACCGTGGAAGCGACTGATCTGGTACAGCAATTCGCTGGCACCTTCCGGCTTGGGACCGGTCGCTGCTGTACCGGTGGGACCCGCCATGCGGTAGGCTCGCATCATTGTGATATCGCCGATTTCGCCGCCTTGAATGCGGTCAAAAAGTTCGCGGCGTGCTTCGCAGTGTCGGCACATCAGACCAACGGCAACCTTCAGGTTCTTAGCGATGGCCTTATCATTCAACGCCAGCATGCGACGTGTTGTCGGGCCATCGACAGTGACCGGTTTTTCCATAAACACGTTCAGCCCTTTTTCAATGGCGTACGTGTAATGCACCCAGCGGAATGCCGGCGGCGTTGTCAAAATCACGACGTCTCCAGGTCGCAGACTGTCCATCGCTTTTTTGTAACCATCGAAGCCGACAAAGCGGCGTTCTTCGGGTACATCCATTTTCTGCGCGTTGTTTGCTTCTTTGCTGAGGTTCTCATGGCTCGCCGTCAGGTTCTTTTCAAATACGTCGGCCATTGCAACCAGCTTGATCGGACCGTTATCAACTGACAGTGCGTTGCCAGCAGCGCCGGTGCCGCGTCCGCCGCAGCCGACGAGTGCCAACTGAATGGTGCTGTCCTGAGCCGCATACATCCCTGACGCGGCACTGCTGATCAGCGTCGTGGCGGCAGCGACCGCTGTGGAAGTTTTGAGAAAGCTTCGGCGTGAAGCATCAGAGGAATTTGTCGTCATAAGGATGTCTCCGGTAATCAAATCGTGGAAGGAAATCGTTTGCTTCGGCCGGTCGCAGAATCAAACGTAAAAACAGGTCGTGCTGATTCTTCAGCCCGAATACCTGAGGCAGGTCTGGGATATTATTGCGTAGATCGCGTGCAAACGGAAACGATTCTGTAGAATGACTCGAATGTTTCCACTTCCGCTTTCTGACTTCGAATATTACATGCTGGTCGATGATCGCCCATCGCATCCGATGGTGTTTGTCATGACCGCGCAGTTGTCGGGTGCTTTTCAAAAGTCCGTCCTGCAGCAGGTGTTGGCGGAATTAATCGATTGCCATCCGCTGCTGAAATGCACGATGTCTGAGATTCCAGGCACAGGCTGGTGCTGGACGCCACAGACCTCAGAAACAGCGGAGAATTGCCTGGAATGGACTGACGAAGACGAAACCGCCGTGGCCGACTTCGTGCCTCCCGTTCGCGTTATCGATATCAGATCCCAAACCGGATTGCAGGTTGTCGTGCGAGCTTCAACGACGAATTCTCGTCTGTTTTTGTATATCCACCACGCCTGCTGCGATGGCATTGGAGGCATGCAAGTCCTGGGAGAATTGCTGGCTCGATACGGACAGAAAACGGCACCTCCCGACGCAAAGCAGCCCGTATTTGATATACCCAAACAAGAACTGCTGCTGGAACGTGACAACTACGACTCGGGTGAAGCAACGGTCGAACGTCACAAGAAGTCGCTGAAAAAGACGATTGGCAAAATTGCCCGACTGCTACTGCGAAAGCCGGTCCTGTTGTCGCCTTCAATAGTTTCTCAACAGTCCGCCGTCCCTGGTGATAAAGAGTCAGCGCCAGCCATTGTTGAGGCCGTCATATCGAAGACGTCGCATCGGAAGCTGCGAGCTGTGGCGGCCACCTACGATGTCTCGGTGAACGACCTCTTCATCGGTCAGTTCCTGTTGCACATTCGTCGTTGGAATTCTCGTGCGAAGCAAAGCAATGGAAAGAGTTGGATTCGACTAAGCGTACCAGTCAGCATGCGGACAAAAGTCCACGAAGCCATGCCTGCCGCCAACGTCGTCAGCTATGAATTTGTAACTCGCCGCCAACACGAATGTGACGACATTGATTCGCTTCTGAAATCGATCCATCAGAAGACCAGCGATGCCGTCAACAATCGTGAAGGCATCGTGTGTCTGAAGATTTTCAAAGTGCTGCGAAAATTCCCGCGTGGCATGAAGAGCTTTCTGGGACTCAAGTCGTGTCTCAGCACCGCCGTGATCGCCAACATCGGCGATGTAAGACGACGATTCAGCGGAAGATTTCCGCTCAGCGATGGCAAATGGATCGCTGGCAATGTGCTTGTGGAACGCATCACCGGCGTCGCTCCCGTACGACCAAATACACGAGCGGCCGTGTCGATCGGCGAATACGCGGGCGAGCTTTCAATCAGTCTTCGTACTGATGCCACAGTGATCAATTTCGCTGACACGCATCGTTTCCTGAATGAGTTTGTCGAAGACCTGGAACGCCTGGCCCTTGATCAACTTCCTGATGAAGGTGAGGAGCCCTCAACGGATGCGACGGTCTGAGATTGTGCCGATGGCCACCCGTTGATTGCAGGAAGAGCGTCGCTGGCTGGCAAGCCCGGATGATCGGCCTCTGTCTCGAAACGGGCTTGCATGAGTCAATAAAGTGAAGAAGGAGACAGATCTGCACAATCTTCGCAACAGCGTCAAGCGAGGACCCCAATTGAAGACAGCCAGAGAACCAGAAGCAGTACTGTTCGTCGCGGGCTGGATGGAAAAAACTGGTCCACGCGGAAGACGAAAGAATGATACCCTTTTTTGTCTTGTTGTTTGCCGTTACAGTCATCCTGATCGCGGCATTCGGCTTGTTCTATCGAGCGATCCCTCGACCCTGGTCAAGAACGATGAATAAACCCTACCTCTGTCATCAGGGGCGTTGGCTCGGATCTTCAACCAGACAGTCAGGGATCGCCTGTCGTAAATTCCACGGTACTTTTCGGAAATAACTCGGGGAACAGTGTCGATAAGGACGAGTTTTTTGTCAACGTGCCGGTTGAATCTCGTTTTCGAATTCTTCGACCACACGCTCGAGGTGGCCTTGGTGAAGTCTTCATCGCCAGGGACGCCGAACTGAATCGCGATGTGGCACTGAAGGAAATTCAGGCGCGCTTCGCCGACGACAGCGATAGTCGCAGTCGATTCGTCCTGGAAGCTGAGGTAACAGGTGGTCTCGAGCATCCGGGAATTGTACCGGTTTATGGACTTGGTCAATACGAAGATGGTCGACCTTATTATGCCATGCGGTTTATCCGAGGCGACAGTCTGAAGGAGGCCATTGAACTGTTTCACCGCGCAGCCGGTCAACGAGCCCCATCCTCAGGTCACGGCACGTCGGATTCTACGCCGTCTCAATCAACGCTTCCGGCGCTGGCGTTTCAGTCGGTGGAATTCCGGACCCTGCTCGGTCGATTTGTCGATGTCTGCCAGGCGATCAGCTACGC
>JBDNFT010000143.1:0-3284 GCA_041689695.1 Planctomycetaceae bacterium
GGATATCGTCCCGCGAACGGGCTATCGCAACGAATGGTATGTCGATCAGGACTCCGGAGCTCGCATTCCCGTTCTGATGACATCCGTCACTCGGGAACGCATGTTTGATACATTCCTGTCGCTGCTGGATCCACTGGGCGAGACAGTCGATGTTGTCCTTGAAACAAGTCACGACAAATCCAATGGCTCACATACCGACCTGTATCGTGAGCAGATTGACATGCCGGTGCTGCAGAGCATTCTGTATGACTTTGAAGACCTGCTGCTGGACGATGGTTGCTGCGGTATCGCCATTCTGAATCCTCGCAGGCCGATGGAAGTTCAGTTGGATGAACACAAGTTGATGTTCGTCTATGGTCACGACAATGCAGCTTACGAAGCAGCATTGCGTGAAAATCAAGTCACGAGAATCGAAAGCCTGAAATTCATCACGGAAGCTGAACACGTGCATTCGTCCAGCGATGAATTTCAACAACGCTTCGAACAACTTTGCTATCACCTTGGAATGGAAAGTTGAAGCAAGTTCGATACGGAATAGTGTCCAAACTGGTTCTGTGGTTTATTTCTTTTGAATTCTGCCTGCATCTCAGTTCGCTGCAGATGTGGTTTCTAAACGGGAGGTTCTGATGAAGTGGTCCCTTCCACTTGTCGAACTGAGTCGTGTTACGGCTTGCTGTGCGTCGCCTTTGTTCGCTGGTACTGTAATATTTACTGTCGCTATCCTGCCATTGAGTGCAGGATGTTCGGCGCTGCCTGTGATGAAAAACGCTGTGACGGATGTCGCGTTGGTTGATGCCGTCTCAGGAAGTGATGGTTACAGCGATGCTGAGCGACAGCGGCTTTCTGAGCTGCCCGCCATTCCGGAGTTCGATGTCGTGCCTACTGCGGCAACTGCTGCGGTGTCGCCCGTCAAGGATTCTACTGCGGCAAGTGTCATTGCTGAAGAACCAAAGGTCGCGAAAAACGCTGCTGTTGCTGAAACTGAAAAGGCGACGGTTGCGAAAAAAACGGCCACTGCGAAAAAGGCAGATGGTGTGCCGTTGCCAGTGGATTCCACTCCCGCAATTGCACAGACATTCAGTGGCGTTGCAAACGACGTCCTGGATGAAAGAATTGCAGCAAACAATCCGACGCCGGAAAAAGCATCCAACAAAACAGACTCGACTTCAAGTGACGTCGCAAAGCTACCGGACACCAAAGCCGAACCGATTCAGGCGAGACAATCAGTTCCGTATGATAAATCAACACCAGCCGGCGCTGCACCAGCAATTCCCGGCGCAGGAAAAATTGCTGCTGTTGTTCCGCCACAAAAACCTGTTCAGGTTCCGATGTTGCGAATCGACGCACCGAAACCGTTCGGATGGGCACCAGTCGGCAAGACGACAGGCAATTGTTCGTTTCAAACTGTCTCAGTGGGCGACGAAGGTTACCGCACTTTGGTCGTAGGCAGCGTTGCCGGCAACGATCCTCTGGCGATTGAACTTGTCGAACAAATGGCTCGACATCTGCACGACGGCAAAACGATTTTTGGAGGATTTCAGGCGACCATTATTCGTACGCTCAATCCCGATGGCGAGGCGTTGCGGAAGGTGTTTAACGAAAGGGGTCAGTATATCAATCACGGCTTCCCGAAAGACAATGGCGTCGCGGACGCAGATCAGCCAGCCGAAGTTTCATTCCTGCTGGAACAGATTCGTGTACTGAAGCCACAGCGAATCATTCACATTCGCTCCGTTGAAGGTAACAAAGGCGTCATAGCAACGACAGTCGCCAGTCAGCCAGTCGCGAATGATGCAGCCGATTGGCTGGGATTTCGCGTGATAAAATTACCGGATGTGGCTGTATCGGGATCTCTTGAGAGGCATCTGGCGAGTTCTGGATCATGCGAAGTGTTGACGTTCGCTCTGCCTGCGACGACCAAAAAGAAAGAGCTATGGGACCGATACGGCGATGCCCTGCAGAATTTGCTTCTGGGCGATGATGCGGCAGCCCGAGAAATGGCACGACAGCCAAAGCCGCAGTCGTCTGCAAATCTTAGCAATGCGGATGATAAGTAGTTGATGAGCCGAACGACGCTAGCGGGTTGCCGATTTAATCTCAGCCGAGATCACTTCCGTTTAACCCGACTCAAAGAGGAGGCGGGCAGGAGGCACCTCCTCTTCGAGTCGGGTTAAACGAATAAATCTACACCCGCCTGGTTTTGAGCTTTTCTTTGCAAAAACACCGTTTATGCCGAAGCCCGAGGGTAGCGTCTGCGGCTTAAACAGTCAGTTTTCTCCGGGAAGACAGTTGAAACTCGCCCGCTGGCACTCCACACTGGCATTCCAGCCGTTTGCTATGGTTTGTAGGTTCGTCTGAAACAGGGTTTGCTACGATGCTGGCTCAATTGATTCCACAGGACGGCGGTGCTCCCATCACGCTTCACAGCGCGATTACCGTGGTAGGCCGCAGTTCCAGGTTGTGCGATCTGGTTGTCGATCAAACCAGTATTTCGAAGCAACACTGCGTACTGGTCAAGACAGACGGTTTGCTCTATCTGCGCGACCTTGGCAGTACGAATGGAACGCGTGTCAACGGACAACGCGTCGTTCGCGGCGCGCTATTGCCGGGTGACAAACTGTCTTTGTCCGGAGTCACATACCGCGTTCATCTGGGGCCTGATAAAGGGCTTGGCATCATTTCACTCAACGGTGCCACGGAAATGATTCCCATCATTGACGCAAATTCGGCAGATGACACAATGCGCATCAACGACAACAGCAAGAGTGACGTTCGGTTTTTGCGAGATTCAGATCTGTTGCCGCCTGATTAGTATTCGTCAACACGCTTAACTGCCGCCCGATTTGCTTCAACGAAAAGATCTTTATGACGACGTCCCCGTCGGTTTCGACACACGCAGTTCGCTCGTGTACTTCAATTTTCGTCTTGCTTGCATCAGTGATGCTCGTTGAATCCTGTGCGGTTGCGGACGACTGGCCTCAATGGGGTGGGCCTCAGCGAGATTGCGTTTGGCATGAAGACGGCATTGTCGAAAAGCTGCCGACAGATGGTTTGCTGCCTCGAGTCTGGTCGGTGGAAGTCGCCGAAGGTTACTCAGGCCCGGCCGTGGCGAATGGTCGAGTCTTTCTGACGGATCGAATTGTGGATGGTGAATTTGAACGACTGTTGTGTTTCGATGCGGAGACCGGAAAACCGTTGTGGAAGCATGAGTACTATGTTCGTTACACAATCAACTACGCTTTTGGACCTCGCGCGACGCCAGTGATCGATGAAGATCGCGTGTA
>JBDNFT010000144.1:0-10656 GCA_041689695.1 Planctomycetaceae bacterium
AAGCCGACCTGGCCCGCGATTATCGCAGCCAGGTCGATCCTCGATTGAACTACGAACAGGCGATGGAGATCGCATTTTTGATTGCGGAGCAGATGAAGTAACGCATTGCGTGCATCAGCGATAAGCCATAAAACGAAAACAAAAATGGTCAGGGATTCGCCGAATAAGAGACCTGGCCATCTTTTGTCTCCACCCACCCACACATTCTTCTGAGGAGGCGAAAACAATGGGCCACGCGCCGCTCGTTTGGCAAAGTACCGAAATTAGAATTCGACAGCATTCAGGTTCTCCTCGCGAAATTTGTGTTGAACAGAAGCAAACTTCTCTGGACGATGTTTCGCGTCCGGAAGGATTTTCCGTGAGCAGTCGAATCCGTGCCAGATTTTCAGATCAGGGTTTGTCAATATGACGATAGTTTCTCGTTTGCTGTCTCGCAATCGTCGGAGTCGTCGGAGTCGTCGAAATCAGCACGTAATTTCGCCGCCAGTGTGTGAGGTTCTGGAGGATCGACAGCTCCTGACAGCCGATCCCGTCATCTACTGGAACAATGCCGTTCTGGATGCCATCCGCATCGACCAAACAGCGCCACCCATCGCGGCCCGAAGCATGGCGATTGTGCACACGGCAATCTTTGATGCGGTCAACTCGATTGGTCGGGAGTTTGCTCCGTTTCTAGCGACAGTCATCACGGATCCGCGAGCATCAAAAGAAGCTGCTGTCGCGGCTGCGGCTTACGAGACACTGGTCGCACTCTTTCCTGCGCAGAAAGCGACCTTTGACGGGCTGTATACCTCGTCTCTGTTATTCATTCTGGACGGTCGATCTGAAACAGACGGTGTGAATGCTGGAAAGGCGATTGCAGGAATGGTTCTCGCAGATCGCGCAAACGACGGATCGACAGCGACCGTTGTGTACACACCGGGTACTCAGCCAGGCGACTGGATTCCCACGCCGCCTGGGCTGCTCAGGCCACTGCTGCCGCAGTGGCCTAAGGTAAAACCATGGATCATGAAGAGCGGAGATCAGTTCCGTCCGAAAGCACCACCGAAACTTTCCAGCAAAGCCTACGCTGCGGACTTCAACGCGGTGAAGCAGATCGGCTCAGCCACCAGCGCAACGCGAACCGCTGATCAAACCGACATTGCGAAGTTTTGGGCGAACGGTCCGGGAACCTCAACACCACCTGGCCACTGGAACGAGATTGCTCAAATCGTGGTCAGTCAGAAACAGAATACACTGATTCAAAATGCTCAGCTTTTTGCGATGTTGAACACGACACTTGCGGATGCGGCGATCGCCAGTTGGGACGCGAAATATGCATACGATCTCTGGCGTCCGGTGACGGCCATTCGCGAGGCGGATACGGACAGGAATGCCTCCACAACAACTGATCAGCAATGGGAACCACTGCTGGTGACTCCACCATTTTCAACCTATACATCTGGGCACAGCACGTTCAGCGGCGCTGGTGCGGCTGTCCTTAAGGGATTTTTCGGTACAGACCGCGTGCAATTCGTGCTGCCATCGGAAACTCCGGGCGTCGCAGATCGCACGTTCACCAGTTTCTCACAGGCTGCTGCTGAATCCGGTATCAGTCGTATCTACGGAGGCATCCATTTCAACTTCGACAATGTGGCAGGGCTGACTTCGGGTGCAAAGCTCGGCGCGTTTTCCGTGCGAAATTTTCTAAAGCACTCCGATATCAACGCCTCGGCAAGTTTGGCCAGCGGAGAGCTCCTTATCACAGGGACTTCTCGATCCGATGACGTTCGTATTGTCCGGAAAAACGGATCAATCGTCGTGACATCCAGCCGCCGCCGCCTGGGGCGTTTTTCAGCTTCTCTGGTGTTCAGCATCATCGTCAACGCCGGTGGCGGCAAGAATTCCGTTCGAGCCACTAATGTCAGCGTGCCGGTGCAGGTCTTTGGTAATGTCGGCAAGAGTCAGGCAAGGAGATTCAGGGCAGCCAGTCGGACGAGCGGAATACAAAATGCCGGCATTTCATCGAGTATTCGCGCATTGAACTGAACGACCTAGGGATCATAAAAAAGGGTCTGGAATTCGCCGAATAAGAGACCTGATATCACCAAGGCCGATGCTTGACAGGTCAGTGACCATAGAGTCTTCTCTACGCCGCACCAAGTCCCATCATGCGTCGCCACGCGCTGATCTGACCAAGGTGCATCATCATATGGCCGCTGCAATAAAATGCTTGCAGAGAGCCCAGCGTTGGAAACAGATCCGTCATGCGGCCTCCGAGCGGGTTCACGGCTTGAAACGCTTCATCTGGCAATGATCGCAGGGCGGGCAGGGCGGCTTTGTAGCCTTCAAAAAATGCCTGAGTCACCGCAGTCATCGCAGGATAGACGGTTCCCGTTGAATCATCCGCACACGTGGCGTCCTTTGAAAAAACGGATTCAAAGCATTCAGGAACGACCGGTCCGGGTTGACCAAGCTGGCTAAGAATTCGTGGTCCGTAGAGACACAAATGACCGTAAACAAATGCCGGATGATTTGATTCAATCGTTTGGCCGTTCACCACCGCGAAGCGGGCGAACTGTTCCGGTGTCACGTCTTTTAGCAGACGTTCCGCATATCCCAGGCAAAGCTCAAGAGAGTCTGCAATCACGTTTCCCAATGAACGAGTCATAACAAGCTTTCAACTAAAGAAAAAAACTGCAATTCGGCGAGCGGAGTGGCGTCAGCCCTCCGGTATCACTGCGATTTAGACCGCACTGTATTCGATTCTATCAGCGAGGAGTACCGGCAAGCTGACGCATGCCGCTCGTTGGTTTCCAACGCACTACGGTTTCGCATCAAGCGGAAACCGGCCATGCTCGGAAGCCATCATCAGTACCAGATAGTCAAGCCGGGCGGCATTGGCAATCTTGCTGAAGTTGATCCCATCCATCGTGTCGGTTGGCTTGTGATAGTATGGGCTGAACCCGCCGAAAAGAAAGGTAACCGGGATTCCCTTCTCAGAAAATGACGCATGATCGCTGCGGCCATCGACACGATCTTCTTCGTCGTATTCAAAGACAAAGCCGACCGACTTATTGGCCTCTTCTGTCACCTCGTGAAATGGCATTGAATGGTCCTTGCTGCCAACAAGGTGGATCGTGTTCATGTTTTCAGAAGCGGGCTCAGAAGCGGATTCTTCGTTTCGTCCGATCATGTCGATGTTCAACATGCAAATCACACCATACATTGCGGCGGTGCCATCTTCATACACAGTGCGGCGGTTCTGCGCGACGACGGCATGTCCCAGACCCCAACTGGCTTTGCCGGGCTTGCGGGAATTCCATGCGGCCACAACAGCTTCAGCAACTCGCTCCGCAAAAAAATCCACATACTCAGTCGGCTGCATCACTCCCTCAGCGGGAATATCGTACAGGCCCTCCGTCATCACAGGGCCAGTATGCGTGTGGGTCGCGCTGAGGACAATCCTGTTGACCGGGAATCCAGGAAGACGAGTCGCAATCTGCTCACGAGTTTTCTCCAATGCGTGCAGAGGAATTGCCACCAGATCACAGGACACCATGACGGTTTGCTCCAGCGACTGATCACCAGCAACGGACTCTATCGCCAGCACAGTTGCTGTTACGGGGCTTTCCACGGCGGTAGAAATCCGCGTATGCATTTGGCCCCAGAGCGCGACTGGCTGATCGGGCGTGATGCTGATTGTCGCTCCTCCCACCCGCAATTCGGCGGCGTATCCTGTTGTTGCCATGGCTGCAACGCAGAACAACAGGATGAACAATGATCGTCGTTGATTGAATAAAGTTTTCGACATCCTAAATCACCCTTAATAAAGACCGGCATCCTTGCGTTTGCTCAATTCAGCACGCGATAAACCCATCCACCCGGAGCTGATCGTTTTGGTCGTCCCATGTCGAAACGATACCCGATTCTCTCTCGTTTGCCAATAAACGGTTCCTGACCACTTTTGAAGCCTTTTGTGCCTTTGACACGTTTTGTGTCCTGAACTGCTGGACGAGAGTAATACACTATTACAGGACGGAGTTTAGGTTTCTGATTCTGCAGGCATCAAAGAGAGTTTATGTTACTGGAGAAAACACTTCATGCGATTTGATCAACGATGGCACCACAAGTTGCCGGTTTTTCGACAGCTTGAGCGTGAAGAGAATTTTTCGTTTGTGAAGAACCGCGTGTTGTTTGTGGGGCTCAATATTGTCGGAGGTCGCGTTCACGACGACGCCGAATGGAAGCAACCTCACGCCGAGTGCCTGGACTGGGTTCGCCGAAACTTCCGTCTATCTGGAGATCAGGTTGGCAGCGCCGTGATTTTCGGACATGCGAAACCTGCTGCCATCCACGACGATTTCTTCGAACCTTTCAATGACTACTTAACCATTTGCTTTTCCGAATGAAGGCACAACACATGCGATCGATTTGCTGCTGGGTTCTTGTAACACTTCTCGCAAGCACTACGACACTGGCAGAACAGCAACAACCTGCCGCACCATTTGTGCTGGGTTATGCAAATAAGCTCAGCGGCGTGCCCGGCGAAGAAATTGCGTTCCATCTGTCGAGCAGTGGAGCCAGCGTTCGCATGGTCATCGAGCGTCAGGGCGGCACCAATGAGACGGTATTCGAAAAAGCAGACATCGCTTGTGCCGCTCATCCGATCCCGGATCGTGCGTCGTCAGATGGCTGCAACTGGCCTGCGGCATTGACCATGACCATCCCGCAAGACTGGAAAAGCGGCTGCTATGTAGCCACGCTGATTCTGAAGACCGACGATCAGGAGACTCGAAGTACCATGCAGTTTGTTGTGCGGTCGGCTGAACCGGGAAAGAACACAAAGATCCTGTTGCAGCTATCGACGAATACGTATAACGCCTACACCAACTGGGGCGGCCATAGTTTGTATGCCTATCACGATCGCGACGGGCTGCAGGGACATCGTGTTTCGTTCGATCGCCCGCTGACATCACAGTACGGCAACTGGGAATTGCCCTTTGTCAAATGGGCGGAGACCCACGGGTATGTCATTGACTACGCCGTGAACAGCGACCTCGAATTTCATCCGGAGATCCTGAAACACTACCAACTGGTGTTGAGTGTGGGTCACGACGAATACTGGTCTGCGCCGATGCGGGACAACCTTGAAAAATACATCGCCGATGGCGGCAACGTTGCATTCTTCAGCGGCAACACCTGCTGCTGGCAGGTGCGCAGTGAAGATCACGGACGCGCGCTGACGTGCTGGAAGCAGTGGTACAATGTTGACCCGCTGTTTCGGAAAGGCGATCACAAGTTGCTCAGCACCACGTGGAGCCATCATCTGGTCGGACGACCTGAAAATCAGCTCACGGGTGTCGGATTTCTGTGGGGCGGCTACCATCGCAGCCACGGACAATTCATGGACGGCCCTGCATCTTTCATCGTGCATCGTCCAGAACACTGGCTGTTCGAAGGCACGGAACTAAAACGCGATGATCGCTTTGGCGGCAACGATACGATTGTCGGCTACGAATGCGACGGCTGCGAAATGACATGGAAAGACGGGCTGCCGTTTCCGACCAATAGCGATGGCACACCAAAGTCATTCACGATCCTCGGCTCCTGCCCGGCTCAATGGGCCCCCGACGACTGCTTGTGGTACGACCGGTTTCCTGCGGATCGAGTCGGCGCGGCGGTCCTCGGCATTTACACGCAGGGCGGAACGGTTGTCACGACGGGCTCAACCGACTGGGCTCACGGGCTCAGAGGCAACGATCCGGCTGTTGTGCGAATCACACGCAACATTCTGGATCGGCTGTCAAAGTAGCAGAGTTTCAGCACTCGCAGGAGAAATACAGCGTGAAGGGACTGTTAGAGACTCCAGCCTTTGCGATACTCCCGCCGCAGGAATTGATTGGCCGCGTCGTGGTTTGTGAAGGTCAGTTTTGCGGCGTCCCACTCCAGTTTTGTTTTCGTCAGATCTTCGCGGAGTTGTGAACGCAAAGCAACGTTCCCCAGCAGGATCGTCTCGGTCATTGGGCCGGCCCAGTCGAAGTTCGAACCGGCCGCTGGTCCGCCTTTACAGGCATCGATCCATTCCTGATGATGGCCCACCGATCGAGCCAGCTGCTTTGGAGGCGTGCCGTATTGCGTTGCTCGTTCTTCAGGATACATCTTCCAGCTGTTCCAGTCGGACATCAGCACCGCATCGTCGTCACCGACGAGCAGCAGACCATTCGTACCCATCACGTCGCCTTGTTTAATGGCTGCCGGTCGTGGCGGTCGCAGACCACCGTCGTACCAGACAAGTTTCACCGGAGCCATGTCCCCGCGCGCCGGGAAGTGAAACGTAATCATCGATCCAACGGGATAGGTTTCGGTGTTCACTCGAGTCGAAGAGGCTTCAACGGTCGTCGGCGCACTCAACTTGAGGGCTCGAAATATCGGATCGAAGTAGTGGCAGGCGATATCGCCGAGCGCTCCGGTCCCGAAATCCCACCAACCGCGCCACTTGGTCGGAAGATAAGCCGCATGATACGGTCGTTCCGGTGCCGGTCCGAGCCACAGATCCCACGCCAGTGTGGCGGGAACTGCAGGTTCGTCTGTCGGGCGCGAAACGCCCTGCGGCCAGTATTCGTCGAAGAGTCCTCGTGACGGACGATCCGTCCAGATATGTGCCTCGCGAATCTGGCCGATGGCCTTGTCCATCACGAATTCCTGAACGATGCGAGTTTGTTCAGTCGCCTGAGCCTGGTTACCCATCTGCGTCGCTACTCCGGCTGTACGAGCGGCCAATGTCAGCTCTCTGGCTTCCCACACCGAATGCGTCAGCGGCTTTTCGCAGTACACATGTTTTCCATGGCGAATCGCTGCCATCGATGCATGAAAATGATGATGATCCGGTGTGCCCACAATCACGGCGTCAATTTGCGGTGCCATCTCCTGCAGCATCACACGGTAGTCTTTGAATTGTTTGGCCTTCGGGAACTTATTGAACATCCCCGCCGCACGATCCTGATCAACATCGCATAGTGCGACGATGTTCTGCGACGCCACATTTTGAATATCACTCGCTGCCTGACCACCAGCGCCGATGGATGCGATATTCAAAGTCTCGTTAGCCGCATACGTCCGCGCCGATCCTGCTTTCAGAATCGTAAGCGTCGCGGCCGAGGCCCCGGCAGTCTGAAGAAAGCTGCGTCGACTGGTGGCATTGTTCATGATTCGATACTTCCGTTAACGGGCGGCGGAGACGTCTCGCGGGTTCAATGATGACGAATGGCGGATAACGACTTGTGATGTATGCGGCTGGAGGCAGTTTATCGGGAGACCTGGAGCTTGTCACCTTGATCTCAACAACCCGTAGCGGGACTCGTGAGAGTTCCGAGGTTGCACCGAATTATTACGAATCCGGCTACGAGGCAAGGTGACCAGGGCGACGTTTTGAGTTACCTGGCGGTGGCTGTGTATTTCGCCCGAGAATGGATTATGATGACGACGGTAGCCATTTGCAGTCGATCCGTGCTGTTGATGCCAGAATCCGATTCACATTATGAATTCAACGTCGGTCAATTTGCTGAAACGACTGCGCGAGCCTGAGGCTGAACCGGCATGGCAACGGTTCGTAGAGTTGTATGCTCCGTTGATTTTTTATTGGGCACGGCAAAAGGGGCTGAGTGCGGACGACGCTTCGGATTTGTTACAGGACGTTTTGGCCACGCTGCTGACGAAACTGCCGGAATTCCAGCTCGACCCCGATCGTCGATTTCGTGGCTGGCTGCGTACGGTCACAGTGAATCGAGTGACTGCCAAACGGAACGAGCACAGGTGCCATGCACCTTGAAGGCTTAAATCTGGTTCGGGGCTGCTATCCAGCGTGGGAATGCGTAAGGGTGCTTGGCAACGGATGCGAACTTGATCTTTGGCTACGGATTCGCCCGACCATTCGATCAACAAATCGACTATATTTGCGTGCCAGGTGCCAATGGGATTCATCTGCCGCAGTTCTCCGCGAATCAACTCAATGCGCTGCCGGCACTTACCACTAAATGCACCAGCATCAACCATTAGCTCGTACTGCACTAGCGAAATGTGGGCAAGTGTACTCATCGTGTTCGTCCTCCTCTCCCATTCTATCCTTGTCTTTAGCGGCTTGCGAACAACCTGGGCTAAAATCAGCTACTTTTCAATTGCACTAGCGGTAGTTCCTTCACCGCCGGCTGCTCTGCATGTCCGACGGGCACGTACTGCAATTGTAACTTCTCCCCATCAATGGTTACTTGGGTAAAACCGGGGCGGAATTCCAACAGGTTGTAGCCGGGTGCTTGTTGCTCGGCCAATTTTCGATCTTGGTTATAAAGGGCCGAAGGGAACAACGTTTCTTGCAGTGGTGAGTGATCTTCCCAGCCGCGTATTCCATTGTGAAAGTGTCCATGCCACATCGCCAAGACGCGATCTTTATACTTAGCCAAGGTTTCGTACAATTGCGTTTGGCCAGCATCGGGATGAACGTACCAACCGCGGTCGGGATGTTTGTTCGCATGCGCCGGCACGTGCATGCAGACGATCACAAACTGATCGGCCTGCGCCGCCGCTTGGCACTGCGCTTCAATCCAGGCGTTCTGGTCGTCGGAAAGAAAGCCATCGTGCGAATCGGTATGAGCATTGCCCAACAACAAGAGCTTCAGCCATTGGTGATCGACCGTCGTATCAATCTGCTGGCGCAAGTATTTTTGAAACAGTTCGCTGGGGTCGTGATTGCCGGGAATCTCATGCACCGGTTTGCCAATCGTCTCGCGAGTTTTCAAATAGATCGGGTATTGCGATTCTCTCCCCCCATCGACCACATCGCCCAAGTGAATAACTAAATCGCCAGGAGCTTCGCACAACGCTGCTGCAGTTTTCTCCCACTGCCGCGCTGCAGATTCGTTGTCTCGATAGCCCAAGTGCGTATCGCTCACCACCAGCAACGACAACTTCGACCTGCTGGCTTCGGCACCTCGCAAACAGGCCGGCCAGAGCGTAACGCCCGCGGCCATTGTTTGCAGACAAGCTCTGCGCGTAAGCTGCGGCATCGGAAGTTCAAACATAGTTGATCCTTTCTCTGGCAGCCGATGTGAGAAGGCTACGTCATTGTGGATTAAGTATCTGATTTCGCGGAACTCAGCAGGTGGATTATACTACACCCTCGACTCCGTTGCCGCATGTGACAGTTATTTTGCGACGAAAGACAAATCGAGCCACCCACAAAGACAAATCGATGCAAACCTGTCGTCGTTTCGATTGCCTGGTGCTCAGCATTCAGTTTCCGCCCGTAGCGTAGGTCGTCAAGGCCTTCGGCCATTTACAGCGCAGACCATTCCTCTGCGACGGCCCGGTTTCTAACAGCCTGAGCGGCGTTCCCTTTTTGATTCTAAGGCTGCTCGACAAACGCGCTCGACAGGGACTCTTTGTGGAAGTAAGTCGGCACTTTTTCCTGGTCCGCGTACAGATACAGGGCGGCGACCAGAATCGATTCCAAAGTGGTGACCACCAGTCTAATCGCGACAACCAGTGGCACGGTGATTGCCAAACCGATGCCGATTGCGAACCCAGACTGCATGGAGAAACCGACAAACGCGGGGATGCAAGCGACAACACAACACCAGAAGGCAATCGCGCCGATGCCGATGTTGGCGCCAAGCGCTTCGCCCCAGGTTCTGCCGATGATCGTAGCGGAACGTTTGAACGCAGCCACCGGGCCCAGCCGTTCCACAACAAGAATGGGAACCACCAGATAACTCCCAATAGCCCACGCCGTCCCCATCACTGATGTTACGATTCTCCCTGGTGTTTTCGACCGTGATTCGATGATTCGCAGGACGATTCCCACGGCAGCACTGAAGACCGACCACGCGAGAATTTCCTTCAGCCGGGACCTCGCAAAACGCAGGCCGACAGCGACGTTCGGGTCGCCACCGTTCAGCCGCACAAGAGCACACGCCACCAAGGCGGTGTTAAAAAACGTCATAACGAAGTGTTGCAAGAAATAGAACGCGAACAGAAGAACGTAGAACAGCGGGTCGCGAGAAACCTCCACGTACTTCTCAGCCGCAGCAGCGTCATCGTCATGGAAACAGTCCACATACATCTGGACGTAATCCGTGTCCCACAGCGGCAACACAAAGCTGGCCGTCACCGCTAGCAGAGCCGCCGAACTGAACAGTGGAAACATTACAAGTTCTTTGTCGTACTTCATGACGTTCCAGCACTGTCCGGCAACGCTGAAGCCGTTTCGGATACGTTCTAACATGTCAGCCCTTCCGCGCGGTACAATTGATGTGTGCGAGCCGGGAAAATGCAGCGAATCGCCGCATCGAGTATCGCATCATAGTCAGATTCACTTCTGACTTCTACGCTGCTTTTCGCTCGAACGATTTCACCAGTCCACCGCGTACGGTCAAAAAAATCCGCCGACACAAAGCTCTTTGACAATCAGGAATTAGACGACAAAGGCCGTCCCGGATTCGGTCGACTTTCGGAGAGGGCGCAAGTGACCGAGACGCCGCAAACGCAAAACGGGGACATTCTACTTTTTCGGCTTTCTGGGGCGTCCGCGTGGTCGGAGCGAGGACTCCAGTCCGAGTTGGATGGCCGTTGACGGCTGCCATGTCGAATCGCCGAAGGGTGTCCCCCGCGAAAGACTGTGAC
>JBDNFT010000145.1:0-5110 GCA_041689695.1 Planctomycetaceae bacterium
CATCGGCAGCGGGCAACTTCTCCCGAATCCGCTTCTGAAGTCATTCGAAGAACCGGATTTTCGAGCCAGCATCGATGACGGTGCCGATCTGGTGCTCGGCAGCGGCGACAAACTTCTCGGTGGCCCGCAGGCCGGAATCATCATTGGCCGTGCTTCGCTGATGGAAGTTCTGCGTCAGCACCCGCTGGCTCGCTGTCTGCGAATCGACAAACTCAGTCTTGCTGCACTGCACGCGACACTGCTGATTCATGCGCGAGGCACCGTAGCGGACGAGTTACCGCTCTATCAAATGCTGCACACGGACGTAACGACGTTGAATCAACGAGCGGAATCCATCATTGACGGATTGGGTACGCTCAGAAATGTACGTCTTCAAATCGTGCCAAGTATTGCGGAAGTCGGCGGTGGCTCCTGCGCCGCGCGGCAGATTCCATCTGTTGCGATCTCTCTGCATTCCACAGAAATCACTGCAACGGCTCTGGCCCGCAAGCTCCGCATGAGCGTACCGGCAATCTGGGGCCGCATCGAAGCAGACGCCGTCCTGCTGGACCTGCGCTCGGTGCTTCCACAAAACGACTCGTTGCTCATCGAAACAGCAAAATGGGTCTTCAATGGGCAGTTTGGCAAGCGAGACTTGTAGGTCCTCTCTACCGGAAAGGACGGTCTTCAGTAGGTCCTTTCTGCCGGAAAGGACTTTGCAGCTTGCTGCAACCTGCGACCAGAACTACGTTGCTCACTGGGCAACGCGACGCCGTTGAGCGGACGTTCGCACTTGGGTTCGCCTTACGGCGAAAGTCCTCCTCGGCAAGGAGGACCTACTTTCGAAGACTCAAATTGCAAGTTGTGAGAATAGCCCGGTCATAACGGTGCGAGGAAACACATCTTTGCCCTTCATATCCGCCAACTGACAGGAGTCGTTTGGACTGCGGCGTTTTCGTGAGTATCATGTTGGTTCCGAGCGGTTCGTCTGAACCGCGACGTTTTTCTTCCGCTCAATCGACACTTTGTCGCACCAGACATTTCGTCGCACTAGACAGCGGTACCTTTTTTCGGGCATTGAATTCGTCGCTATGGACGAACTGCAACACGAATGCGGCGTCGCTGCCGTATATCATCTGGAAACCGGCATCGTCAGTCCTCTCATCCCAAAGCGCGACAAGAAACGTCGAGCGCCGGATGATCAAACGATTGAGCCGCCTGAAGAGCCAGAAACCTTCGACGAAGCCATCATTCGCACGTCGCGGATGATTCCCGGCATGCTGCTGGACATGCAGAACCGTGGCCAGTTGGCGGCGGGCTTCACGACCTACAAACCGGGTCGACCGCAGTTGATGATGACGCATAAAGACGTCGGCGGTGTCGCGGAGGTCTTCCGCATGAATCAGGAAGAACCGTACAAAGCATTGATGGCGGAATATGCTGGTCACGCGGCCATTGGTCATGTTCGCTACGCCACATGTGGAACGGACCTTCCAAGCTACGCACAGCCGTTTGAACGCCAGCACATCGCGCGATCTAAATGGTTTAGCTTTGCATTCAATGGACAACTCGCCAACTATCGTGAACTCTGCGTTGAGATTCTGAAGAATAAAGATTTTCATCTGACTCGTGAAACAGATACAGAAGTTCTGCATCATCTGATTTCTCATGAAATGTCGATGAATGCGAACATTACGCCGGTTGAACTGCTGAGCAAGCTGGCAAAAATTCTTGACGGTTCATGGAACATCGTGTTCCTGAATGCACGCGGCACAATGTTCGTGTCGCGCGACCCGCTGGGCATGCGACCGTTGTGTTACGCTCACGAAGGGTCTCTCTTCGCCGCCGCCAGCGAAAGCGTGGCTCTGACACATCTGGGATTTCAGGAAGAAAGCGTTCACAACGTACCGCCGGGACATGTCGTCATCGTGGATGGCGATTCTGTGACCGTCGAAAAATATGCAGAGAGCCCGAAGAAAGCACACTGTTTCTTCGAATGGATCTACTTTGCGAATGCTGGCAGTACGTTCGACGACGCCGGAGTTTATTTGTCTCGTAAACGTCTTGGCGAGGAACTGGCCGCGCGCGAACCGCTCGCTATCGACGGTGATATGACTGATGTGATTGTTGTGCCTGTTCCGGATACTGCCAAAGCCGCCGCTGATGCCATGGCGTTTAAGCTGGGTGTGCCGTCGCTCGAAGGTCTGATTCGCAATCGCTATATCGGCCGTACGTTCATTGAAGGCAATAACCGCGCGGACAAAGTTCGCATGAAGTACACGCCGCTGCCGGAAGTGATGGAAGGCAAACGCGTGCTGCTTGTGGATGATTCCATCGTCAGAGCAACAACGCTGCGTGAACTGCTGACGTTGCTGAAGACTCGTGGAAAAGCGAAAGAGATTCACGTCCGAATTGCGTGCCCTCCCATCATCGCGCCGTGTTTCTATGGTATCGACATGTCGACTGTGAGCGAACTGTTTGCTCCGAAGTTCATGGCGGGTAATGTGCTGACTCCCGAAGAAGAACAGGCGATGGCCGATTCCATCGGCGCGACGAGTTTGCGATATCTCCCAGTGGAAGCACTTGCGGATTGTGTCGGCCTGCCGGAAACATCGCTTTGCCAGGCATGTGTGAACAAGGTTTATCCAACGCCAGCGGGGGAAGCCATGTTTCAACGTGCATTGGAAAAGTCGAAACAAGATAACGCCGCAAAGACCGAAGGCTGCATCGCGGAATGCACGCCCGACCGCGCGGAGCGGGTTTATATTTGAACGATAACAGTACACACGATGTGATCGATGTACTTGTTCCGAGGCTCCAGCCTCGGAACACACTGCCCCGGAGGCTCCTGCCTCCTGCGAGAACAGGCGGGGCAGGAGCCTCCCATGCATCGCGTTCCAGGGCGGGAGCCCCGGAACGAGGATTTACTGCTTTTTTTCGTCTGATTTCACAATGTCGCGTCGTCCCCCAAATCGCTCGTCGAGTTCCTCTGGCCATCAGCGACGACGAAATGCGCCGCGCGATGGCTCATCGCGTTCGATCGCCGCGCCGCACACGGAACCGACCGACGACAATAATTTCGATGAACCATCGCCATACGCTGCGGCACCCGCGTCAAAGGAAATGACATCGCTGATGATTCGACAACGGGCTCAACTAGGGCCTGCCGCATCAGAAACAATTCCCGTCGTTCATGTCAAGAACCGAACACGTCATCCGATCCTGTATCGCAAACAGATTGCTCGCATCGAAAATGCCAAGCCGGGAGATCTGGTCGCTGTCTACACCGATGGCCACCAGGAGCCGCTGGGCTACGGTGTGTACAATCCGCGCAGTGAAATGTCCGTGCGGATGTTGTGGAACACGCCGGAGTTCCCAACCGACGCAGCACGGGGCGAAAAACTTCGCGCTGCCGTTTCGCTGCGTCGAGAGACATTGAAGCTGGACGCGCAGTCAAATGCGTGGCGCGTTGTCCATTCTGAATCCGACGGACTTTCAGGCATCGTGATTGATCGTTTCGGAGATGTCCTTTCAGCAGAAACATTTGGACTTGGCATGTATCAGCGTGCCAGCGTGCTAATGCCGATGCTCGCCAATCAGATGGGTTTGCAGCACTGGCTGGTGCAGACAAGTCCGCAGTTTCTGTCTCAGGAAGGCTGCGATCCACCGTCGCTGACGTCCGAAGGTTGCCCGACGCAGGTAGTCATTTCCGAACACGGAACTCGATTTCGAATTCGATTTGAAGGCGGCCATAAGACTGGATTTTTCTGCGATCAACGCGAAAACCGCAAGAAGCTGGCGGAGTTCTGTGAAGGCAAAAGCGTTCTCGATCTGTGTTGCTACACCGGCGGGTTCTCCGTGCAGGCGAAAGTTCTTGGCAAAGCCGACGACGTTACCGGCGTGGACCTGGACGAAGAGCCGTTAAAGTTGGCTCGAGAAAACGCGAACCTCAATCAAGCCCGTGCAAAGTTCGTGCAGGCCGATGCGTTCAACTACATGCGTGAGATGCTGCGAAACGGAAAACAATACGACGTCGTGGTTCTTGATCCGCCGAAGTTGATCCGCACGCGTGTGGAAATCGAAGAAGGAACTCGCAAGCACTTCGCGATGAATCGGCTGGCGATGCGACTTGTCAAACCCGGCGGATTGCTGCTGAGTTGCACGTGTGCAGGGTTGTTGCCGGAATCCGAATTCCTGCAACTGCTTGTGTCGGCGTCAAAGTCTCAAGGCGACGATCTTGATCCGCATGGTTCCGGAAAGATCATCAGCCAGTCCAGAACACTTCAGATCATCGCCCGCACTGGCGCTGCACCGGATCATCCAGTGATCTCAACCTGCATGGAAACGGATTACCTGAAGGCCGTCTGGATGATCGTGAATTGATCGGCCCGGCGAGCGGTGGGGCGTCAGCCCACCGGTACATTGCGATTCAGTAACAGCCCGACACACACGAATCGCAACGTACCGGCAAGCTGACGCATGCCGCTCGCCGAATCACCAGTCATTAATCCGGCAGATCCTTACCGCGTGTTTCCGGACCGAACCATACGATCACCACACCGATCAGATAAATGAAGGCCAGCGCGGAACCGGCTTTCGGAAGATTGCCATCAAAGTACGCCTTTAGATTTGCTGTCTGCAATCCACCAATCGCCGCGATGACTCGACCAAAGTTGAACGCAAACCCCTGCCCTGTCGCACGCACGGCTGTTGGAAATAGCTCGGGAAAGTACAACGGGAAGAAACCGTAGAAACTCGCCGTCAAGCCACCTGCCAGAACCGCCGCGATCAAGAAGCTCGTATTGAAAGCTGTGTGTCCCTGATAGAAATAGACGGCTGCAACAACAGACCCAAGACACAGCAAAGCATACGTGATGCGGCGTCCGAATTTCCCTGCTGCCAGTGCCGCCAGAATCGTGCCGACGATTGCACCAATCGCGAGGGCCGCCTGAGTTTTCTCTTTGGCGTAGTATTTTACTGCGACAATGACCGTCCCGTCGTCCAGAGTTTTTCCTTCGATATTCGGCTGCAGGCTGTCGGCCCAGCCAGGAGCCCATTGAATCGATCCCCAGGTTCCCAGCAAGGCCACGCCCGCAAGACTTGCCCCAAAGAGCATTCTTCCAATCACGCG
>JBDNFT010000146.1:0-5865 GCA_041689695.1 Planctomycetaceae bacterium
ATGGCTGCGTACTTTAACGAGCTCGAGGTATTTCGTATGAGAACAGGGAACAGTGAGTTCGTTGCTCCGAGCGACACCCGCCTGAGGGTGATTCGCAAAGGACGCAGTATTCTCCGAAGCAAAGAAATCCCGAAACCAGTCGTGTTGGTGGATACGCGAGAAAAGGATCCGCTGCCTCTGCATGCGAATCATCGAAACTGGATTGCCGGGGAACGCCGGTCAACACTCAAGACCGGCGACTACACCGTCGAGTCGATGGAGACGCTGCTTTGTCTGGAACGCAAAAGTCTAGCCGACATCGTGGACTGCACCGTGACCAACCGCAGCCGGTTTCTGACTGCCTGCAGTCGCCTCTCCAAGTTCACATGGAAGGCCATCCTGATTGAAGCGACGCTGGAGGACATCAAGGGGGGATTCCAGGCATTCGATATCCCGTCCGGCGTTCATCCCAATGCCGTCTGCGGAACACTGGATGCCATCGAAGCGAAGTTTGGTATTCCCATCATTTTCACCTCGACTCACCGCGAGCTTTCCACCGAACGCGCCGCCAGTTGGCTTTCAAAGCACTTTACTTACTGGTGGTTGGAACAGAATGGACTTGGCCGAGTGCTGGTCGATTCTGACCGGCTCTGATCACTGTAAACGCAACAGCCACTTCCGCAGCACTGAAAGCGCAGTATGTATTTTGATGAACAGAGCCAGATTGTTTACTCACCCTCAGATCTCACTCGTTTCATGGAGTCCCAGTTTGAGTCCTGGATGGACAGGCTGTATCTGGAGCAACCAAATCAGGTTACTCCCGATGAGGCCGATGATGAATTGCAGATCTACGCCGACGCGGGGATCTCGCATGAAGCGAGTTTCGTGAAGAGTCTTGAAAGCCAGGGCCGTGATCTGTGCTGGATCGAGGGAAACAGCCGTCACGAAAAAGCTCGGGCTACTTCACAAGCCATCAGCGACGGCCGGGAAATCATCTTTCAGGGCTACATGCAACATTTGCAGTTTGCCGGGTATGCCGACTTTCTGGCGAGGGTTTCCACGGATCCACTTCGCTACGAAGTTTGGGACACAAAGCTCGCCAAGACACCCAAACCCTATTACCTGATTCAGCTCTGCTGCTACGCCGAGATGCTGGAGTCCATTCAGGGACAACGGCCGGAATTCGTTGAGCTCATTTTGGGTAACGGCACCAGACAGCGATTTCGCACGGATGATTACTGGTACTACTATCAGCAGCTCAAGACCGCCTTTCTCGAACAAATGGCAGCGTTTGATCCGGAAGGTGATCACCCGATTCCGGATCCACGAGCCGATCACGGACGCTGGCAGTCGCACGCTGAAGACTGGCTGCTGGAACGCGACCATTTGTTTCAGGTCGCCAATATTTCCGTGAGTCAGATCAGGAAGCTGAAGGATGCTGGTATTGAGACCGTGGCACAGCTGGCCAAATCGAAAAAGACACGTGTACCTCGCCTGAACGACGACAGCTACCGACGGTTGGTGGCACAGGCGGCCATGCAGATGACGACACGAAAAATCCAGACGAAGGCTCAAGACGCTAATTCAGTACGTCCTGCGTATGAGGTGCTGCCACAGGATTCTTTGAATCTTCGGAGTGGTCTGGCATTACTTCCGCCAGCCTCGATCGGCGACGTCTACTTTGATATTGAAGGATATCCACTGATTGACGGTGGTCTTGAATATCTGCTGGGCGCCGTCACAGTCGAAAAAGATCAACCGCAATTTCACGACTGGTGGGCTCACGACTCCGCTGAGGAAAAACGGTCGTTTGAACGATTCATCGATTGGGTGATGGCCCGCTGGAAGAAAGATCCTGCGATGCACATCTATCACTATGCGGCGTATGAAGTTTCGGCCATGCGTCGGCTGATGGGGCGGCACGGCACACGCGAAGACGAAGTCGATGCCCTGCTACGGGCAGAAGTTTTCGTGGATTTGTATCAGGTTATTCGGCAGTCGATCTTGCTGGGGGCCCCGAACTACTCATTGAAAACCGTGGAGACCTTGTATCAGGATCGACGCGAAGGCGAAGTGAAAAGTGCCGGGGCCTCGATGGTTTATTATGCCCGTTGGATCGAATCCGACGAATCACGCGACTGGAAGAAGTCCTCGATCCTGAAGGACATTCGCGACTATAACGAAGTGGACTGCGTTTCCACATGGCAGGCGACCGAATGGCTGCGGCAGCTTCAGGAAAGCTGCAAGGTGGCGTATTGCCCGCCAATCCCCAAAGCGTCTGCCGATGCCGACGGTGCAGCAACCGTATCAAAGGGGACAGAAGCAGCTCAACGTCGCCGACTGCTGGCCGATCAGCTCATACGGCAAATTCCCGAGCAAGAGTCCGTTCGCGCGAAACATGTGGACAAATGGAAGCTTCAGGAACTGTTGTCACAGTTGCTGGAATTCCACCGTCGCGAAGACAAACCGGTCTGGTGGGCCATGTTCGACAGAGCAGCAATGACTGAGGCGGAACTCGTCGAAGACCTGAATTGTCTCGGCGGTCTGCAGAGAACAAAAGACCAGCCGGAGACCATCAAGCGGTCTCTCGGATTCTGGTATGCGTTTGACCCGGGCCAGGATACGAAAATGCGAGCGGGCAGCACGGTTTTCGCGTCGCATGATCTGAAGCTAAAGCTGACGATCGAAACTTTCGATGATGATGGTCGAGTTCTGCTCAAGATCAGCAACGCAGCGTTGAATAAGCTACCGGACGGGAGACTTCCCGATCGAATGTCCCTGATCCCGGACGAACATGTCAGTGCTGCGGCAATCGAAGACGCTATTGAACGACTCGCTGGCGGCTGGCGGGAAGGGCAAGGGATTCCTGCCGCATTTCGACAGTTCCTGTTGCGTCATCCTCCGAGCTTGAAAGGCCAGCCAGCTGGGTTGCCGTTGGCTCGACCACAGGAAAACACCGTCGAGGCCTGCGTGAGGATTTCCCGCGACATGGTCGATTCGACTCTGTGTATTCAGGGACCGCCGGGTACCGGAAAAACGTACACGGCGTCGCACATGATTGTGTCTCTGCTGAAGGATGGTAAAAGTATTGGTGTAACATCCAACAGCCATAATGCCATTTTGAATGTCATGTCGGCGTGTGCTGAGGCCATGCCAGGGGATTTGACTGCGATCAAAGCTGGCGGAGACGCGGAAGATCCGATTTTCGAAGAGCACCCGGGCATCCAGTATGTTGCCGGAGGCTCCGATGCGGCAGCAGCATTCAATGGCGGCTTGATCGGCGGCACAGCGTGGTTGTTTTCCCGTCCAGAGATGGCAAGCCGGCTGGACTATTTGTTTGTGGATGAAGCTGGACAGGTCTCAATCGCAAATCTGGCCGGGATGTGCCATGCCACAAAGAACATCGTGCTGATTGGTGACCAGATGCAGCTCAGCCAGCCCATTCAGGGCAGTCATCCCGGAGAAAGTGGCCAGTCGCTGCTTGAATACCTGCTGCAGGATCACGCGGTCGTTCCGCCGGAGCTTGGTGTTTTTCTGGGTGTCACTCGTCGCATGCATCCGGACATCTGCTCATTCATTTCCGGCTGCGTGTACGAAGGGCGGCTGCATTCTCATCCGGATACGGAAAAGCGGATCGTCAAACCTCCGGCACGTGTCGATCACAAAGCCATCATCGCTGCTGGAATTGTTTTCGTGGAGGTGCCGCATACCGGTAATGTGCAGGGAAGCGATGAAGAGGCGGATCGAATTCTTCAGATCACTGCAGATCTGCTGAAGTGTGAACACACAGATCAGGATGGGCAGTCACTCGGGAAATTGCAGCTCGGAGATATTCTCTTTGTCGCCCCCTACAATCTTCAGGTCAGAAAAGTGCGAGAGCGACTTCCAGTCGGTGCCAGAGTGGGTTCAGTTGATAAGTTCCAGGGGCAGGAAGCTCCCGTGGTCATCATCTCGATGTGTTCCAGTGCCAACGAATTCGGCACACGAGGACTCCAGTTCCTGCTGAACAAGAATCGGCTGAACGTCGCGGTTTCGCGGGCACAGAGTCTGACTATTGTGGTCGGAGATCCGGGAATCGCTCACACCAGCGTCAACAGCGTGAAGGACATGGAGCTGGTGAACATGTTTTGTCGGCTCAAGAAGTATGGCGAGTTGATTGTCTTACAGAAGTGAACAGCCCCTGTGGCACTATTCCGATCTGAGTTGCGTCAAAGATACGACAAGGAATTCAGACGATCGCCGAATGAACTACCCAAATCCGCGGACTCAGTTTGTGCGATCGAACTTGTGATGATGGAAGGAACAGGAGAAAAATTGATGTTTGACTATTCTCGTGAACTGCAGCGACGGATCAACCAATTCACTCATTACTTGAAGAAGATGTATCACAGGTCGCATGAGGAGGTTTGTGGTCCGTGCTTCATGGTCTTCAACGAAGAATCCCCTACAGATAATTCTGATGCGCCAGCGCTCACTGAATCTGTAAAACCCGCGTTGGAACAGATCCTCGCCGCCTTTGACGAGGCCGGAATTGTAGGCATCACACTGAATGGTGATTCGGTGTTTCTCGAACTTCCTGATGAGGGGTGGAAGCAGGATGATTCGCAGAAACGATTCATTCAATTCGCCTTCGCGAGGAACTGGTTTTGTATGGATATGCCCCTCCAGACGTTGTACCGAACCGAAGCCGAACAGATTGTGCGCTCTCGGCAAGGATTCTTTTACTTGCGGGACCGTCCTGAATTCACCCTCACCGAAGAAGACGTTGATGGGTACGACCCGTTCCGAAAGGTGTATATTTACGGCGACGAAGATTCCGCAGCTGAAGACATGGCGTTCATTTTCTTCCAGGTCTGGAGATTTCCAGTGGACTGGCAGTACTTCGTCAAAGCAGCTGCCTTCGGCGACAAGAAGAGCGATTGGGAGTACGGTACGCCGATTGATTGAATGTTGCGCCGTGGTTGCAGTCATTGAGACATTGGACAGACCTGCCACTTAAATGACTTGGGCTAGAATTCATGGAGTGAGCACAGAATCGAATTGGACGAACCCAGAGAACTCACAAACTAAGAAGTGCCATGACTCAACATGATAGCCAACTCAAAATTCTTCCTTGCCTTGATTCTGACGAAATGGCTGCCGCTCGCAGACATGCACTCGATGTTTCGCGAATCGTGGCTGCCGGTCTGGGAAAATCTGCAGTTGAGATCGCGCAGCAGGGACACTACTTGAATCCGCGTGGAACGAAAGTGGATTTGCGTTCGGCAGTAGAAGCCGCCTGCAACGGCAAGCGCAGCATTCGGCCAGACGATGCTTTGCCAACTGAAGATGGGCCAAGGTTTCCTGAAACGAGGGTTCAGGTCACCAATGAAACAACTTTCGGGGCTGCCCAACGATTTCTGAATAGCGGGCTGAGGCCAGTAGCATTGAATTTCGCCAACGGTGTGAGCCCAGGAGGAGGATTTCTTGGCGGAGCGCGTGCTCAAGAGGAAGTGCTTTGCCGCTCCAGCGCACTGTTCCAGACTCTCATTGACGATCCGATGTATGAGTCGCATCGAGACCGAGAACGACCTGATTCTACAGACTGGGCAATCTACTCACCTGATGTGCCGGTCTTTCGCACAGACGACGGTACAGATCTTGAGGAACCCTGGTTGTTGAGCTTTATTACCTGTGCCGCTCCGTATGCTCCTGAGATTGGTCAGCCAGAATCTGGAGATCTGCTTCACAAACGCATTCACCGCGTATTGGCGATTGCGAGGGCATTCGGACATTCCTCGCTGGTGCTGGGAGCATGGGGATGTGGAGCCTTCGAAAATGATCCGAATCGCACTCCACAGGACTTTCGAGACGCACTGGAAAATGAATTTCGCGGCGTCTTTTCCG
>JBDNFT010000147.1:0-2061 GCA_041689695.1 Planctomycetaceae bacterium
GGGAGCACCTTCCGCACCAAAAGATCGTTCCTGTTCGGCCAGCTGACCGAGCTTTCGAATCACATCGGACAGTAACGGCTCCTCAGTCTCCAGAATCAGATCGCGGTACACAGCCAGAGTCTTAATCGCCTGCTGCCTCTGTCATGCCGGCGTTTCGCTCTTCAAAAGCACTCGCGAAAAGCCAATCGCAAGGTCTCGCGTCAAAGGGATAGCAGTCCGTCCATCGTGCCCTACAAACTCTGCATATCTCCTGATCCAGCGCGGAAACCATTCGCGATCCATGCGGCTGAAACTACCCGATTGAACCAATTGCTGAAAACGACGAAAACTCATCAAAACCTCCAGATAAGCAACAGTGTGAGCGGCAAGTCACTCTCCACCGGTTCTCGATGCTTAAGGGCAGATGTGAAGCGTGCTGCGGCCGCGATTATAAACTGTCGGACTCCGGAGCTTGGCTCGCATATCGAACGCTGTGACTGTGGCCACGTCACTCATGTGAAATACAACTCCTGTCGTCACCGGTCCTGTCCGCAATGCGGCGGGGGACGTCGAGCGGACTGGCTGGAAAAAACATCGAAGCAGCTTCTTCCCTGCGGACACGTCCACATCATCTTCACTGTCCCGGAAGAACTGAATGATCTCTGGCGATTCAATCGTGAACTCTTCGCCGAAAAACTGATGACGGCCGCGCGGCAGACGCTCGAAACTTTGCTCGCCGATGAAAAGTATCTGGGAGCCAGAGCTGGCATCATCTCGGCGCTGCACACGTGGGGACGGAACCTGAGTATTCATCCGCACGCCCACTGTCTTGTGACCGCAGGCGGTGTTGATGCCGATGGCCGTTTTGTCGAACCGAAGCTTTCCATCTTCCTTCCCGGCGGCGTCCTGAAGGCCGTGTTTCGAGGCAAGCTGTGTGAGTCCCTGAAGAAGGGCCTTTCGCGGCGGCTCAATCTTCCAGTTGCTCGCCGCACGCCGACGGTCTGCTGAGTCATCCTGAGGACGTTCGTTTTCTGATGAAGCCATGATCCAGTCTTTCTGTCAAAAAAATCGTATGGAGCATCCAGCGACGCTCCCCGACAGACAGATTGACCAGCCAACATTGCCAAACGCCACTACTTCCCGATACGATGCACTCTCAAAACAACCCCGCCGCGACAGCGGCTTACTTGAACCAAGCGGTGAACCGGAGTTGGCTCTCCCTTCGGTTTTCCAACGTCGTTCCCTTCGATTGCAATTTCTAGTGTGCCAACGTCAACTCCGTTGGTCCGCCAACCCGGTTACCTTGGTCGTTCGGTCGCAAAAGCCCCTTCTACTCGATACCTTTAATTTTCTGCAGAATCATCAAGCTAATGAGCTCATACAACACCTTTCGACTAGCATGCCTCTTACCGTTTCTGCTTGCGACGATTGGCTGTACGTCGACTGACCCAAACTCGCTGATTGCTAATGCAATAGCACGTGACGCCGCGATGTCGAAAGCGGATTTTGACGCGATTGCTAGTCAGCCAACAGTTCCGAAACTTGATGATGTCCGGGATAAGTCGTTGACTCTTTTAATTTTTGCGATGCGATACCCTGATGATGCCGACGAGTCGATGAAATCTGAATTTGAGTTTCTTGTAAATTCAAGACCTAAACCGTCTGACATTGCTAAAGAGGTTACGCGAAAGGGATCGCCACTGACTTGTATTCATTCCGATCGAATCACCAACCTAGAAATTACAGTCGATGGGGAAACTGCCATTGGAACGGTAAGCTTCCTAGTACCCGAACTTTATCGCGGGAAGATAGGTTTTGTCGCGAGGCATATAGATTCTCACTGGAAAGTGATAGAATTCAAGATGCCGACGCATGGCATCCGACTGTCAAAAACTGCGCAAGGCATATGGGCATTGCAATAGAGGTGGACCGAACAAAGCAATGCACGTGCGGACTGGAAATGGTTTGTTGACAAGCGGGTGGAACTCCCGCCGGAGTAGCTCTTAGCCAGAGGCTCCGTATCGAGGGTTGCAGGATGCGTATAAGGCGTGAGCCGAAGTCGTATTGTGAAGCGTACCCAGA
>JBDNFT010000148.1:0-6473 GCA_041689695.1 Planctomycetaceae bacterium
AATCCGACAGGATGCCCGCCGTGGATTCGCCAGTGCAGCTCGATGTGGCTTACCACATGCGAACCGGAAAACACGACGTCACCGATTATGACTGGGATCAGTATCTGAAGTTCGCCGACGCGCATTTGCGATAGGACGCTATTCCGGGGCCTCACGGCCCCGGCAAAGGCGATGTCGGCCCATCCGGGCCTGAACGCAAATCTGCCTGTATATCGGACAGCGTTCGTTCACAATAGGCATTGAACGATCATAATCTCGCCATCGCTCGGCTAATGTATATTTCGCGCGGTTAGAAATGAGGCTCCTCCCCGGCTTGGCTGACCCTACGTCACAGTTTCGCGATTCAGCCGCAGCTGCCCGCATGCGGCATCAATATCCGCACCTTTGCGTTTTCGTACCGTGGCCGTGACGCCTCGCGCTTCCAGAATCTCAAGAAACTGCTGAGTATCCGGATCACCGGGAGCCGTCATCACCAGCTCCGAAACACCATTCATCGGAATCAGATTGACGTGAGCATTGCGGCCCCGCATCAGCGAAGCAAGTTCCTCAGCATGTTCAGGCCGATCATTGATGCCCGACATTAAAACGTACTCGTAGGAAATCCGTCGACCCGTCATTTCAAAATAATCATCAGCCGCTGACAGAATTTCCTGAATACCGATGCTCTTGTTAACCGGAACGATTTCCGTTCGCAATGCATCATTAGGAGCGTGCAGTGAAACAGCGAGATTGTACTGCTGACCGGATTGAGCTAGCTCACGAATTTTATCCGGCAGACCGACAGTTGAAACCGTAATCCTTCGCGCGCCGAGTCCGAAGCCTTCTTTCGCGGTCAGAAACTTTAACGACTCCATCAGGCCTTGATAATTCGCCAGCGGTTCTCCAATACCCATGACGACGACATTGGTAATGCGTTCATCGTCTTTCATCATACGATGAAGGACCAGCACCTGCTCGATGATCTCCGTCGGCGTCAGATTGCGTTTCACACCCAGCAAGCCGCTGGCGCAGAACACACAGCCCATCGCACAGCCGACCTGAGTGCTGATACAGACGGTGCGGCGGTCTGGATCACGCATCAGAACGCATTCGACCAGTTCGCCGTCGTGCAGTTTCAAAAGCAGCTTTTCGGTTTCATCTCGCGAGATCTGGTGGCGAACAATTTCAAATGGGGAAAACCGAAATTCCGCGGTCAACTGAGTTCGCAGTTCAGCCGGAAGATCCGTCATCTGCTCGAACGACTGAATTCGACGTTGTACCAGCCAACGCCGAATTTGCCCCGCGCGGAACTTTGGCTGATGAACGGTGGCAAGCCACGCAATAAGTCCGTCACTGTCCAAATCCATGATTGCGCGGCGCGTTGGAACTTGCAGTTGGACGACGGGGAATTCAGATTCGGCTTGAGAAATAGATTGTGGCACAGGAAGTTCTGCTGGTTTTGACTAAGGACGAAACAAAGACGGGAGGCCGCAGTGTACGTCAGGCTTTCCAGCCTGACAAGAAGACGAACGAAAGGTACGTCAGGCTTTCCTGCCTGACATCACGACGACCGAGTCAGCCTGGAAAGGCTGACGTACTTTATTTCGGGACAGTTGCGTAGTCGAAGCAATTGAACGGAAGACAGTCGCACGCTGGTGGCATAAGATGCTGCACATATCGTTTGCTTGAACCAAATCCTGTGTTGAAGCAACGTACGCAGCAGAATTATTTCGGGAGTTGTTTCTATGCCGTTGCTGGGCGTTAATATCGATCATGTGGCAACCATTCGACAGGCTCGCATGACAAACGAGCCCGATCCCGTTCATGCAGCCGTCCTGGCTGAAATAGGTGGAGCGGACTCCATTACAGTCCACCTTCGCGAAGATCGCCGCCATATTCAGGAGCGTGATGTGCGGTTGCTGCGCGAGACTTCCCGCATCGGGCTGAATCTGGAAATGGCAGTTTCTGACGAGATCATGAAATTCGCGATTCAAATTATGCCCGATCAGGTCACGCTGGTGCCTGAGCGACGGGAAGAATTGACGACAGAAGGCGGTTTGGACGTTAAGACTCACCGGGTTCGAATCCAACAGTGCGTTGATCAGTTGCAGGGTTCCGGGATCGCCGTCAGCCTGTTCATCGACCCGAATCTTTCTCACAGTGAAATCGCCAAAGAATTGGGCGTGACGGCCGTTGAGATACATACAGGAGCACTTGCCGAGGCCCGAACACCGGCAGCTATCGAGATCGAATTTGGCAAGTTGCGTGAAGCAGGTCAGTTTGCAACGACGCAGGGATTGAAGCTGAATATGGGTCATGGGCTGACATACCGCAATGTGCGGCGGATCGCAGAAATTCAGGGCGTCCATGAACTTAATATCGGCCATTCAATTGTTTCACATGCTGTACTCGTGGGATTTGAAAGAGCCGTGCGAGAGATGAAACAGCTAGTTACCCTTTAGATCTCAAATTACAAATCAAAAATCTCATATCAAAAATCAAACATGCCAGGCAATACATTCGGCCACAGTTTTCGCATCACCACCGCCGGGGAAAGTCATGGACCCGGAAACGTCGTCATCATTGATGGCGTGCCTTCGGGCATACCACTATCAGTGGATGATCTGCGAGTCGATCTGCGGCGCCGACGACCGGGGCAAAGCCCGTTGGTGACGCAGCGTCAGGAAGAAGACGAACCGGAAATTCTTGCCGGTGTATTTGACGGACGCACGACCGGAACCAGCATCGCGATTTTGATTCGCAACACTGATCAACGCAGCGGAGACTATTCGGACATCCGCGACAAATACCGCCCCGGCCACGCAGACTACACGTTTGATGCTCGTTACGGATTCCGCGACTACCGCGGCGGCGGACGAAGCAGCGCGCGGGAAACAACGGCAAGAGTCGCCGCAGGAGTCATCGCGAAGAAACTCATCGCTCAGGAGTTTGGCGGCGAAGTCATCGGCTATGTGGCACAGGTCGGATCTATTCGAGCCCATGTTCCACAACCAGAACTGGTGACGCTGCAGCAGGTTGAGACTCTGCCGGACGGTTCGCCGAATTTCGTCCGCTGTCCGGACTATGCTGCGGCCGCAAAAATGGTCGCCCTGATTGATGAAGTGCGGCGAGACACAGATTCCATTGGGGGCATTTCTGAAATCGTGGCCACAAATATCCCGGCAGGATTGGGGGAGCCCGTCTTTGACAAATTAAAGGCCGACCTGGCAAAGGCACTGTTTAGTCTTCCGGCAGTACTGGGCGTAGAATACGGCATTGGGTTCAGATGCGCAGAAATGCGAGGCAGCGAAAACAACGACATTTTTGTGACCGAAGCGTCAGAGAAAGGCCTGAAAATCCACACGACGACGAATCGGCATGGAGGAATGCTGGGCGGTATCAGCTCCGGAATGCCCATTGTATTGCGAGCGGCGATCAAGCCGACCAGCAGTTTGGCGAAGGAGCAGGCGACCGTTACGCGGGACGGACAACCAACAACAATTCGAACAAAAGGCCGCCACGATCCATGCCTGCTTCCGCGATTTGTACCGATGGGTGAGGCCATGGTAGCGATCGTGCTTGCCGACCACTGGCTTCGCTGGAAAGCGGTGCGTTCGGAAGCCAAATGATGCGGAGACTGCGAATTTCAGCATTCAGCCTAAGGCCCCAGATTCGTTAGATTCACGTTTTACCGTCGTCCGTTTGTACATCTGCCAGAAAATTGCCAACAAGGGCCGCCCTAGGGTGTTTTTCCTTATGCTTCTGATAAATTGCTCCTTCGATCCGTTGTTGGTCTGGCGGCAGGTCTCTTTCAAAATCTTTCAGACCGTACATTTGTTGGAGACACCTAATGAAGAAATTGTCAATGGGCATGATGTTGAGCAGTCTGCTACTGATCCCAGTTGGCTGTGGAGAAGAAGCTCCGCCAGTCGCCGTCCCTGCTGATCCGGGAGCAATGATGAGCCATGACGCAGATACTGCAGCACATAGCGCAGATGCAGCGGCAGACAAAGCTGGTGCCGCAGCTGGTGAAGCTGGTGCCGAGCCAGACAAAGCTAGTGCCGAGGCAGACAAAGCAGGCGAGGCAGCTGATAGTGCAAAAGAAGCAGTGAAAGATGCTGCTCCTTAGTCTTCGATGAGTTCGAAGAATCCAGGAACACTAAATAAAGACGCTTAAAGTCTTTGAACATATGCCGGGAGCCCTTCACACGAAGGGCTCCTTTTTAATGCGCGGCAGGATTTGCCGAAAGACAGCTCGGCCGGAAAACTCGTACATCCGGAACAAACCCTACAGTTTTACAAATTGCCTGACCGATACTTCCGATAAGACCGTCCCGATGCGCAAAGTCTGTTGGTATTTCCATCAAGACATCGTGCGTCAAAGGCGGTGAGCACCCAAGCGAAGGCAGTAGAAAACTGCAACTTCTCCAAGGATGGATCAATGCGGATTCGGCATTCACTTAAAGCAATTATTCCCGTCATTCTGTTGCTGGCAAGCACTCGAACCGTGCAGGCTCAGGGCGGACCGCCAATGCAGGGGATGCCCATGCCCGGAGGCCAGATGGCAGGAATGCCCATGCCGGGAATGCCCATGGCAGGACCGCAGCAGATTCCGGGATCATACGGAGCCTATCCGTATCAGTCACCGTATCAGGGCATGTTCGAACAGACATACCAGCGAGACGGAACGTGGTTCAAGAATTCCGTGAGCGGATTCGGACCAAATAACCGTCCGCGTGACTGGTTCATGACATTGGACTATACCAGAACTCGCAATCCAAAGATGAAGGGTTTATTCGGTGCCGAAGGTGTGCCAACCTATCTTCAGCAGAATGACCCGTTAAGCAACGACATCAACCCTGGACTCTCGTCGTATAACTATTTCGATGCCGTACATGCTGACATCATTCCCAAGCTGAGTACCAATGGTATCAAGCTGTCGGGCGGTTTCTGGAATCCAGACGAGTCGGGATTTCTGTTCAGCGGTGGTTTTCAATTTCAGAACGAACAGGACTATGACGCTCGCGCTGCCGCCTTGGCGGGCCAGTTGGATACCGCGTCTGCTTTGCAATACCAGCGAGGTGGCGGTGGCCTCGGGAATCCCTCCGTCTTCAATCTGGGTGGTCGCACGGACCTTGATTACCTTGTCAATGACATTTTGGCACCCGGAACAGTTTTTGATACTGCTGGCACCACAATTCACGGAGTCTCCGGCACAACGCTTCAGATTCTCGATCGAACGCTGTTGAATCTGCACAGCCTGCCGACTTACAGTGGAAGAAGTGACTTCGATATTAATGGAGAGTCTGCACCTTACGACGTGCAGTTCCTTCTGAAGCAGTCAATCGCAACTGGAGGGGTCAATGCAGACTGGGCATTCAGTCCCGTCTACGATAATGACAGGATCAAGATCCGACCGGTTGTTGGGGGTCGCTGGTTCTGGATTGATGAGACGATGAATTTCAATGGAGTATCAACACTCCTTGCCTATAATTCGAACGGCGCGACTGCCGATGCTGATACCCCAGTCAATGCCAAGGTGTTTCTGCCAAACACGGGTGTGGCACCCACAACCACAACAATCGGCACCTACGTCGCCCCTATAGGTTTGGACGATTTGCTGGTCTATTCGTACATCAGGAGTCAGGTCATCACGAATCTCTACGGCCCGGAATTCGGCTTCCACTACGAAATGGGCAAACGCAAAGGGATTCGTCTCAGCGGTGGAACTCGTGTCGCCGCGATGTTCAATTCTGAAACAATACGGCTCAGTGGCGACAACATCGGTAACTTCACGGGGATCGAAGTACTTCCGGATCCGATCACTGGTGCGGATATCGCTTCTCGAATGTACGATACAAGTACGCGTCAGGGCGCTTCATTGAATGCTTTCAGAGACATCGAAACCGGTACACATATTTCACCGTTACTGGAACAGACAGTGACCGCCGAAATTCCGATTTTTGACCGCCTCCCAGTACTGCGAGACATTGATATTCTGAGCGATGCGAAACTCAGTATCGGCTGGACGGGACTCTTTATCGGAGAGATATCTGACCCGAACAAATCGATCAATTATACTTCCAGCCCGATTAGCAATGAATTCTTGAGCGTCAAGCCAGGCCACACCAACTTTATCCAGAACACGTTGAACGTGGGTGTGAACTGGAACTATTAGTCCCAGACGCCACTTCAATTCGGCTTATTGTCAATCTTCAGACCGTCCTGTGATCAAGCATCGCAGGACGGTTTTTTTTGTTGGATCAATCTTCAACCGGGCGCACCCTGGGCAGTGGGAAAGTTGGCCTTGACCCAGAATTTGGGTTAAAAAAGCGATGGTGATTTCGGCCTTAATTTGTTTCGCAAATTCAGGCAAACAATTGGGTTGGGCGACGGTAACTCTCAAGGGATCCATGGAATCGCAGGATTCCACAGGAGAGCGCAGAGGGAGCAGAGAATCGCATTATTCCTTCGTGACTCCTCTGCGCTCTCTG
>JBDNFT010000149.1:0-2478 GCA_041689695.1 Planctomycetaceae bacterium
ACAATCACGGCACCAGACGGACATCGCTGGTTTGAACTGGCGATGGCGTCTCCACCGTGTGCTTCACCGGAATCACAGGAAATTCCCGGCGCTGAGTTTCGCGCAGGTGTTCCAGCAGAATGCGGCGAACTTCGGCAACCGCTTCCGGATGGCGATGCACTTCGCTGTGGCTGGCTCGGACGATTTTTTCACTCGCCACATCTTCACAATGCGCACTGCGATAGGATACGACGCCGTCGGTCCAGTCAGACTGTGATGTTCCCCGTTTAACGCCAACGATATTGTGATGTTTAACATCTTCCGGCACGCGTGTTTCGCGGATCAGGCGAAGCATGCCAGATTTTTTCGTCAAAGAATCCAGGCTGGTTCGTGGAGCCGAGAAACGTTCCCACCATCGCTTATCATCCTGTTCGAAAACAACCTGGCTAAGCTGATACGTTTTGGCTGGCAGCCAGACAAGTGATCCGCTTAACCAGCGAGTGAATCGATTGGAAAGTGAACTGCCATTGTATGGGCTTGCAATGGTCACCACGCGATCGATCGATGGATTCGATTCAAAGAAAAAGACACGACGAATTTCAGATTTCGTTTCTTCGTTCGCTTTCAATTCTTCCACAGGTTTACTGCTGACGGAATTCCACAGCCTGTCGCTACTATTGAGTGTCAGCATTTGTGAAATCAATCCACCCATACTGTGTCCAACGACGACCATTTCATCCAGACGATCATTCCGATGATACGGATCACAGTCATGCCGCACCAGTTGCAAATCCTCTCTTAGTCGAGCCGCAGAGAATGCCATCGGTTCACCGGTTGGGTACAGATAGAACCAGAACTGATACTTGCGTCGAATCTCAGGATCAGCCTGCAAGTCATTGAACATTTCCATCCACGTCATGGGGCTCGACCAGACGCCGTGTACCATCAAAACCGGAACCCGATCTGGATCGTAAGGCTGAACCATGTAGATGCCGGACAGTTTTTCAGCGTGATCCGGACGAATATAGCCCCAGGTATCGAGCAGACTCAAATCCTTGTTGCTGAGATACCGTGCCAGCGGCGTGCTGACATCTGTCTGCAATGGCATGAGCGTATCACCGACCAGCATGCTGTCAGATTCGCGTGAATCAAAGATCTGCATCCGCCCATTGGCTCCGGAGTCCGTATCGAAGCGAAGCACGAGCGTCGCGGAAAAACTCATACCCTTCGTGTAATACTTTTCCACAGGGTCGGGTTTCGCTGAATCTTTCCGAATCGCAATGATTGGCACACCAAGTCCTGGTGTTGTATTGTGACTGCGAAGGTTTTTGAGTTCATAGTCGGAAACGAATTGAAAGGGTCCAAGTTGATCCAGCGTCAGCAGTCGGGAAGCAAACGGGATTTCAAATTCCAGTTCACGTTTGCTGATGGGCATCCAGATCGACTGCCCCAGTTCCACCTTTCCAGAATTGCGAGCGATCCGCAACAGGTGTTCTGAGCTGGCGTTGTAGACTTCGGCCGTACCACGATGCTGCGGGTCATCCGGGTCGGGATGACGTCCGCCGCTATCCGCAGTTGCGAAGTACTGCCATGCAGATTTTGCGGAGTCGTAATACAATTCTGAAGCCAATTGAATGTCGTGCGTTTTGGCTGCTTCAGCGCCCAGGTACTTCAGTTCTGCAAGTGCATGCGATGCGTCGTAAAAATGATCGGAATCGATCTGTTCCTGAGCGTGTAGAATCATGCCCTTCAAATTTGGCTGGCCCTGGAATCCAGTCTGACGAAGAAAAAGATCTGTGCGTTGAGAATACTTGACCAGGCCAAACGCTGTCGTATTCATGCGATCGGCTAGAGGGTTATACGGCTTTTCGCGCAGGTGTACAAATTCCGTCGTCGCGCAGCCACATGCCGTCAGCAGCAGGCAGCTAAAAAGCAGCACTGGCCGGACTCGAAATTCGAGTTGGCGACGGGACAACATAAACAGGGAGATTCGCAGCGAGACGGGAATCGCGATGGGGAGAAAACAAGAAAAGCAACGGCGCAGCGTCAGCCAGGAACGCACAGTACGGCGTTTCGACATGTAGAGTCACCGTTCTTGAAATTTGGGTCAATATGTCATTGGGACTCACCACGGCGCTGGGTAGTCTGCGTAAACTGCGGCGGTGATTATCTGCGGTATTGGCGGCACACTTCGGCAAAGGTTGTCCAATTTTGATCTGTGGCGAATCGTTTGTGGTGACTTCAAGCCTTCGCGGCGTAGCGACTCTTAAAAGTTGCGCCTAACAAAATCAGTACTTTGCGGGAATTCCGTGGGACGACTTCGTTCAAAAACAATCTCGACGATTTTTACCGTGCTGTTCGGCAGCATGTTGATGTCGAGCATGATCTGGCTTGTGCTGTCTGACGAGCGTCTGAGCGGCGGGTTCTGGCCGCGCGATATTGGCCAACGGGTTTCCGCAGCGGTTGGCGCGACTCCAAATTCCGGCCAGACAGAAACAA
>JBDNFT010000150.1:0-6166 GCA_041689695.1 Planctomycetaceae bacterium
CACTCCTTGAGCGGCCAACGAACCTCTCCGAGGGGCAATGTTGGCATGAACGCTTTTGGGAAGTCAGATGACTTCGTAGTACCGTTGACACAGGTGAACAACGCGGCAACCACACAAAACGCCCCCAAAGAAAACCCAAACAAATCCGGCGTCATCACGCCCGACGCCACTTGACTTTCATCGGTACATCTACCGCGATGCTTATTTCTGAATCAATGAGCTGCGTCCCATTATCATCACTCCATTATCATCACTCACCTGCGTCCCTTTATCATCACTCACAAGAATAAGGTCAAACAATGAAACGAGTGCGCGTTATTAAACTTGGCGGCAGTCTGCTGACAATGCCAAACCTGAAACAGAAGTTTCAAAAATGGTGTCGTGAAAACCCACACCCTTTGACCCTGATCATTGTCGGTGGCGGACCAGTGGTGGACGCGGTTCGCGAAGTTCATCGTGCCAATCCTCTTGAGGAAGAGTTTGCGCACTGGGTTTGCATTGATCTGCTGCAACATACGGCCCGCATCGCCCATGAAATCCTCGGCAGTGTTGATTTATATGAAACGATGACCGACCTTCAGCAGCCGTTTTCGGGTTCTAAAGTCAACTCGAAAAACCCAATCATCGCCATCGTTCAGGTGGGGATTTGTTTCGCCAGGGAGTACCCTAACCTGGGACTTCCGAACAGTTGGGATGTGACGTCCGATTCTATCGCGGCGGCGTTTTGCGAGATGTATGCCGCCGAAGAATTGGTGGTAATGAAGTCAAGCGATGCGTTGGGCGACGAATCGGACTTTGAATCGCTCGCCGATGTTGGATTCGTTGATCCGCATTTTTCGGATCTCGCCGAAAACATTGATCAGGTGCGTTTCGTCAATTTGCAGACATACAAATGACGGCGGAATGGACGCAGCTCATTTCTGAATCAATGAGTGACGTCGCCTTGTTCGACCGAGCTTATTTGACGCTCATGCACTACGCTGACGCAGTCACTACGCCGACGCCGTCAGTTCGCGGATCAATGCGTCGATCTTCAGTAGAATTCGATGACTCTCCGTTCGCTGGCGAATCTTCTGAAGATAGTCGATGGCGGCGGTGGACTTTCGCTTCGCCATCATGCGAGCTTTGCTGAAGCGGATTTCCCAGATCGCCGTTTCCATCATTTGCTGAGCCGACTGTTGTTTTTGCCCCAGCGATTCAACATTCAGCTTTGCACTCAGCGCATCGAGCAATTCTTTCTTTTCGACTGCTGGTAATGCAGATGCCTCGATCTCTGCAATCAACTCATGATACTGATCCAGAGTTCGGTTCAGATGTTCGAACACAATTTCACAACTGCGAACCATCGATAGCTGCAAGGCTCCTCGCAATTCCTGCAATGCCTGCTGGTTCGCGACTTTTGCTGATTCTTTTTCCATCACGTAAGTCGCTTGCATTTTTGCTGTCAGTCGAGCACGTTCTTCCTGCATACCGTGTCGGCGACTCAGCAGCGACAACGCTCGTTTTTTCGCTCGTCGCAATAAACGCACCTCGGACCAGATCGTCAGTGAGCGCGGCCAGAAGATGGTTAACAATCGAATCACACCGGTCATCAAAACAACGCCGATCGCAACAGCCAGCGAGATAATCCCAAACGTCAACAGACCGCTGCGCAATGTGGAGACATCAAAGTGCCTTCCGGCAATGCCAAAGGCATACAGCATCGAACCAACAACCGCGCCGGCGATAAACAGGAACACGCCGCCAGCCAGCAGAATATGGCCGTTCGCCGATTCGTCATCGGAATCATCAACGGTAGTTTTCGGTTCGTAGGCCATATCTTGCGGAATGCGAGGCTAGTATCTTACTCGGTGTCTGACGCGCACGGTGCGTGCATCTTTCGGGAAGCGAACAACGTGAGCGGCTAATGTCAACGAGCCGGGAGGCTCCTTTGGGTCAAGGGCTCTCAGCCCTTGCTAATCGAGGTCGTATTTTGAAACGATGGTATCATTCTGTATGCGGGACAATGTTCTTTCGAAGTTGTCCAGAACGTCCTGCATCAACCGATCCTTAAGCACCTCCGGAAGTTTGGCTGACCGGGCCTTTTCCAAGGCTGAGGCCGCGACTTCATAGGCTCGCTGAATATCAGCATTTCGAGAATCCAGTCGATCAATTTCCAGTGCTCGAACGGTGGCCTGCACATATGTCTTGATTGTTTCAGCCACTTCGACCGATTTCGCATCCCAAAACGCGCGGCTTTCACGAATCGCGGCATCGGACTGATGAGTGATCAACTGCATTTCCGTGCGATACGCCAGCCGAGCTCTTTCAAGCTGATGTGCTGATTCTGCATTCCGTAACCGGAGTCGATTGATCATTCCCATCTGATCGCGTTCCACGTCAGCGGCCGAGGGCGCTTGAGTTTTGGAACCAGTCGCAGACACTGATTCGTTGGTATCTCGAGTGATCAGTTCTGCATTCGCCTGAACACTCACTTGCTTCGTCTTTTTGTCGCGCCGAGCAAATTCGCGAGTCAATCGGTCATTCAGATCGTCGGATGCGTCAGTCATTTATCAATCTCCGCAGCCTGCGGCAAAAGTTTCGCGTTAAGTATTTCGAGACCGCGAAAGTCTACCGAACAAATTCTCAGCACGCCACCACGATGTTTCATAACTGACGGAACACTCCAAGCGGCGGTTTGAGTGAAGGCGAGCGGCGTGCGTCAGCTTGCCGGTACAAAAACGAGGTACCGTAGGGCGAAGTTTTGAAGTTGCGAGTTTTCAATTTATCATATCCCGAAGACAACGTACCGGAGGGCTTACGCCACTCCGCTCACCGGAACTATTTCTGACGTCACTCTCCGACTTCCTGAGCCTTACGATTTCGCTCCAATGCCGTCTTGTGGATCATCTCCTTTGCCAGTTGAAGTCGTTCCGGCCAGACAAAGGTCGGAGCGAGTGATGGATCATAGCCCTGCAGATGACCATCAAGTCGAGTCACGGCTTTCGAGTATCGCAGTTCGGTATCGCGGAAGACTTCTCGACACAGCGTGGCAAGCTCCGGATCATATTCGAGCAGTTCTTCGCGCGTATTGACATGGTTATGATCGTGATCGTCCTCGCGATTGTTGTCGAACCATGACTGAACACCTTCCGCGAAGTATTCATGATGATTGACGGAAGCGTATTTGCCTTTCCACAACCCAGCCGCCATGGCCTTTTGATAAGCGGCTTTGAGTCGTGGATCAAACGCAGGATCGACGTTGATGAGCCCACGCAAATGGATATTGTGAGCGAACTCATGGATCAAAATGTTCTCCGTCGAATACGGATCGCCACGAAAGTTCAGCAGATTTTCTTCTCCGCACGAACAATAGGGATCTGTTTCTGAGCCACCCATCCCGCGTGCTCGCGCGTCCCAGAAATCTCGGGCAGTAACGCCGTCAGCCTCCTTATTGTCCTGCGAAGCATCTGCCATCCATTTCCATTCCGGCAAGTCTGTTGTGAATTCACTGGAACTGATAATACACATTCGCGAGCCACTCTTGATCATGGCGTCTCGCACATCAGGCCGCTTCGCCAACAGCATGTTCACGAGAAACGCGGCCTCTCTCAGAGCGTAGTCATTGACGTTCGCAGAAGCGACGATCGGATAACCATCAGCGCTGATGTATCTGGTGTAGAAATCCGGTGCTTTGAGTTCAGCCGGTGGAACCGTGATTTCCTGTGCGCGAAGTGCAGGCAGCGCGATGTGAATCACAACAACGATCGCAACTGCCAAAGCCGTGTTGAATAGAATTCGGGGAAGTGCGTTCATCTGAGGAATATCTCCGTGGAATTGGCCATTGAGCAAAAGGCGTCGCAATTGAATTCGCCGCAGAACGCCAGATCAATGGCACTCAGTTCCTATAGTAGACCTCACTCTCCGAGTGAGGCAGGCCATAAAACGCGGCCCTTTGGGCATTCGTCACTCGGAGAGTGATGGCTACTTTAATCGCAAGGTGAGTGGCGCAGAGCGATAGCTCACGGTTTTTTACAGAACCCGACGCCAGCGCGTGACGGCTGATAAGACCATAATAAGCGGTTCGATCCTTATTCTTCCCATGCCTTGCTTCTTTCAAGAGCACGTTGCCAACGATGCATTTTTGCTTCGCGATCGGAGTTCTTCATCGCTGGGATAAACTTCGCATCAGCCTTCCATTGCGAATCGATTTCCTTCTTGTTTTTCCAGAAACCTACAGCCAGTCCCGCGAGATACGCGGCCCCCAGCGCGGTAGTTTCAAGCACTTGTGGCCGAACCACGGGCACTCCCATGACATCTGCCTGGAACTGCATCAAAAGATCATTCGCCGATGCGCCACCATCGACGCGCAGCTCACGGACTTTCAGACCGGCATCGGCCTGCATGGCGTTCAACACGTCGGCCACCTGAAACGCAATGCTCTCCAGAGCAGCTCGAGCAATATGCGCTGACGTTGTGCCACGTGTCAGCCCGATCATCAAACCTCGCGCCCACGAATCCCAGTGTGGCGCGCCCAGACCTGCGAAGGCCGGCACCACGACAACTCCACCAGAATCCGGAACCTGTCTGGCCAATGCTTCCACGTCTGCGGACTGACGAATAATACCCAAGCCGTCGCGGAGCCATTGCACGACGGCACCGGCGATGAAGATGCTTCCTTCCAATGCGTATTCGGTCTTGCCATTGATCTTCCATGCGACGGACGTCAGTAGATTGTTCTTCGACGTCATCGGTTTGTCGCCGGTGTGCATCAGCATGAAGCATCCGGTGCCGTAAGTGTTCTTCACCATTCCCGGACGATGACACATCTGACCGAACAACGCCGCCGACTGATCGCCCGCAATGCCTGCAATAGGAATCTCCGCGCCAAGTAAAGTTGTGGTCCCGAAGACTTCGCTGGATGACCGCACGTCCGGCAGCATTTTCTGTGGCACATCAAACAACCGCAGCAGTTTGTCGTCCCAATCGCCCTTGTGGATGTTGAACAGCATCGTGCGGCAGGCGTTGCTGGGATCGGTGGAGTGGACTCGCCCTTCTGTCAGTCGCCACAGTAGCCAAGAGTCTACGGTGCCAAATGCCAGTTCACCTTTTTCAGCCCTTTGCTGAGCTCCCTTGACGTGCTTCAATATCCATTGCAGCTTCGTCGCAGAGAAATAGGCGTCCAGAATGAGTCCCGTTTTCTTGCGAATGATTCGATCGGCCTTTTCACGCCGAAGTGCATCGCAGACTTCCGCCGTGCGACGATCCTGCCAGACGATGGCGTTGCTGATCGCTTTACCTGTGCGGCGATCCCAGACGATTGTTGTTTCACGCTGATTGGTAATTCCGATGGCGGCAATCTGGCTCGCGTCAACATGTGCATCTCGCAACAACGCCTGAGCGGTCGCAAGTTGAGTCTCCCAGATTTCTTCCGGATCATGCTCAACCCAGCCCGGTTTCGGAAAGTACTGCGTAAACTCCTGCTGCGCTGTTGCAACTGCGACTCCAGCGTGATCAAACAGAATCGCGCGACTGCTTGTGGTGCCCTGATCAAGTGCTAAGACAAACTTCATGTGTTGGACTTTCTGCTTACCCTGCTGTCAACTTTTCAAACGCCTGCCGCTGTTCAATCAGTGCGGCGATTTTGTCGATCGGTTCTGTGCGTGCTTCAAGCAAGATCCAGCCTGCGTATTTAATTTCTTTGAACAGACGAAACAGTTGGTCATAAGGATAATCGTTCATCGTCAGTTCTCGCACGTGTACGGTCGCACCGAAACGATCTTTAACGAGATCAAAATTATGCTTCAGCCCTTCGTCCTTCAGATCTTCCGCGTTTGAATTCCAGCAGACGGCGACGTTGGGATGCGTGGCGATGTCGAAAATCGCCTTCATCGCAGGCAGCTCCTGCGTTCCGGCTCCATGCACTTCAACTCGTATCTGTTGACCGTATTTTTCTCCGTATTCGGCGACTTCGTTCAGAGCTTTACCAATCTGTTCGATTGTCTTTTCGTGTGGAACATCTTTGACAAAGCCATTCGGTTTCACTTTGACACCCGAGCCGCCGCAGTCATGCATGAGCTGAATGTACTGCTTTGTGAGTTCGATATTCGCCTTCACTTTGGCTGGGTCAGCTTCGTGAAACTGTGCATTCGAACCATAGCCAACCAGTTCGACAGAACTGGCTTCG
>JBDNFT010000151.1:0-1487 GCA_041689695.1 Planctomycetaceae bacterium
CGCAGCCAGCCAACCTGTTCGTCGGTAAACTTTGGAGCTTCGCGTCCAGAGATGAACAGTACCGGTGCCTGATTGAGTTCCAAGACTGCCGATTCCTGTTTCAGTCGGCTGAGCGTTACGACCTGGCTGATCAACCGCGGAGGCCAGTCTTTCAGCCCGTCGATCAAGTCCACGAGATTGACAACATCCTGCGGATGTCGATTCCATTCCCCTTGTTCCAGCGTTTCCCCATTAGGCGAGTTGTAGTCGAGTTTATTCACCACGACGCGTGACAGCCCCTTTGAAAGGAACAGCAAGGCCATTGATGTTCCGAGCACGGGATCTCGTTCAGCAGCATCCTGCGAAAGCCACTCACCGGCTGGCAATTGAGCGGCCACCAACATCTGCGCGCCGCGACGGTACCAGTCATGACTGCCGAAAAAACGCACTCCGCTCATGCGACCAGCCCGTTCCAATCCGTAGAGATAATAGTAGTGCCAGGTATTGGATGCCGGATTCGTGGTCACCGAAAAATTCCGTGACATCCATTTTCGACCGTTCTCCATCGCCAGATTGGGCGGTTCTGTGAAGCAGCAATCGGGACGCCCGTCGGCACCGACATGACTATCATCCTGCAGCATTCGTGTCGTGATCGCAACGGTTGATAGACCAGCCACCGTCATGCTGCCTTTCGACGCAGGTTGACTGACATTGTATCCCCAGCCGCCGTCAGAATTTTGAGCCGTCGTCCAGCGTTGATGAACAAGTTCCCATGTCTTGCGTGACACAGTGGCACCTGCATATGCCGCATCGCGCAGTGCGAGAACAGCGTATTGGCCGTTGCTGGCATCACCGCCGCCGCCTCCGCCGCCCAGCTTATAGTTCCACAATCCTGCATCTTCGCCGCGCTTGGTTTGAGCGTTCTCCAGTGCCGTGGCAAGAAGCTGAATTCTCGGCAAGTCGCGATCGTATTGTTCGGCCGCACTGAGTGCCATGATGATCAGCGACGTTTCATAGACTCCTGTAATGCCGTCAGATCCGCCAATGGGGCGACCCCGCAAATATTCAAGTCCGCGCTGCACTTCGTTCGAATCCACCGGCACATCACTGTTGATCAAAGCCATAATCGCAAGCGAGGTGAATCCATCTTTGAATTCGAACAGCGAACCTCCCTGCGCCGACCATGCGCCATTCGGTTGCTGACTTCGCTTCAAATAATCGCTGCCGCGTGTGAGGGCTTTCTTGACACCTTCGCGAAGCTGCTGATCGTTCAGTTGAGAATCACGATCGCCATCCTGTGACTTCGAAACAACTGATGACGAGACGCAGACAGCTACCACAAGCAGACCCCGTAGTGTCGCCGAAATCATTTGTTAATCCCTGTGAGTACCTGCAGTTGCAGTCGTGAGCGAATTTTTGCCGTGACATTGGCGGTGTAACATACCACGAAGCATCTTCAATCGAAATACAGGAACTGTTCCCAACTCCCGCGATGTCGGCGATCGAAC
>JBDNFT010000152.1:0-11214 GCA_041689695.1 Planctomycetaceae bacterium
ATTTCGGCGACTGGATGGCAACCGCCGCTAAACTCGCCGGCTCAAAGCCACCGACTGGTATTGATTCCATCAGCTTCGTACCGACATTGAACGGCCACTCAGAGAAACAGCCTCATCACGAATTTCTTTACTGGGAGTTCCATGAGGGCGGGTTTCGCCAGGCGGCACTCTATCAGGGGCGTTGGAAAGGAATTCGTACAGGAAGTCATGATGCTCCAATTCAGCTTTTCGATACGGAGACTGATATTGCCGAAGTCATCAACGTCGCCGCGAAGCATCCGGAAATCGCCATGAAGATCAGCGACTACCTGCAATCCACGCGGACTGAGATTCCGGCATGGGAGCCGAAGTGGCAGGCTGCGGCTCAAAAAAACAATAAAAAGGCCACTTCCCGCTGAGGACGACTATCTTGTTGCGAGGCTCTGCCTGGGCTGATCCCGACCATGTTCTTGCCAAATTTGGCTGGGTTCAATTGGGCATGGGTGACTGCTGAAATTGCCATAAACATAATCAGCAAAATCCAATAGCATACTTGCGTGCCAGCCCGTTATCCCTAGGGCTTCAATAAACATCCTGAACCGCAGCAAGCAGAATCGAACGACTATCCAGTGCTGCCACCACTGAAGCTCACTCCATTCGAAGAGTACATGTTTTTTGACGACTGCCCGGAATATCCCATGACGGGCGTGTTTCGGCTGCGCTTTTCGGGCAAGCTGAACTTCGATGCGATGGATTCCGCGATCCAGCAGACAGTTGAACGCCACCCTCTGGTTCGATCAACAGTACGCGATGATGCGAAATGCGGATATGTCTGGGACGTCGCCGATTCATCCACCATCAAACTCGAACGATGGACTGCGGATTCGCAGAATGAATACCCCGTCGCCTCCTTTATGGATCTGACAAAAGGCGTCGGCACTCGCATCTGGCTGGTCGAAAATTCCGAAGCTCACGATCTGGTTGCGCAGATTCATCATGCCTGCACCGACGCTCTTGGTATGTGCCTCTTCATTGAGGACCTGTTGATCCTGTATGCAAGAAATATCGGTGCGATCGAAAGCAATGCCCAACTGCGTCCGCTGAACAATCAGCGACTGCCACTTCGCAACCATTTTGGATTAACGTGGAAGAAGACTCTGCGACTCATTCCACTGCAGCTTCTGGGACTGCATGTTGTGGGCAAATTTTTCCTGCGAAATGCAGTGCCACTGGGATGCCCAAACCAAAATACTCACACCAAACAGCAGGTCGTATTTCCGTCGCCCATGTCACTTGATCTGGATGCCGACACGACGTCAAAGGTTCTGGCTGCGGCAAAAAACAAAAACGTGACAGTCAACGATTTACTGGTACGAGATTTATTTTTGGCAATCAATGCCTGGCGATCGCAAAACGAACCGCAGTTAAAAAAAGGATGGGTGCGATTTTTTGTGCCAATCAATCATCGTGTCCAGGAGGATGTGACGCTGTCCGCTGCGAACATTATGAGTGCCGTATTTCTCGAACGACACCCTGGACAGCTCAACGATCCCGAATCGCTGTTGCGGTCTCTTCAGACTCAGATGAAGAGAGTTAAACGCTATCAACTCGGCTTTTTGTTCATCGCCGCACATGCTTTGTTAAGCCGATTGCCTCGCTTGCGAGCATGCGTGATCCGCCAGGACAGGTGCGTTTCCTCGTGCGTATTTTCAAACATCGGTGTGGTATTCAAACAAAGCTCCCTGCCGCAGCGAGACGGAAAGTTACTCGTCGGCGACATAACTCTTGACAACATCGACTTTGTCGCGCCCTTGCGACCTTTGACGACTGCTGCGTTTTGCGTCAGCACCTATGCGAAACGACTCAGCATCAACCTGCATTTCGATCCGCGTGCCATTTCAAAACAACAGGCAGAAGAACTTTTGCAGACACTGGCCAGTAAGATTCATGAGTCGCTCAGGACGCAGCAAGTGTAGTCACCAGTGTCTTCGGAATCGACTTTCCCCGGCACTCCAGCAGATTCGGCAGGTTTGAAATCAACTTTTGTCAGAAAACTGAGGAAGCGATTCCCTGCTGGCGCAAAATTTACGAACAACGGCACAATGGCGCTTCCAACACATGCTGGATGCCCTAAAGTCACCCCTGCTGACAATTTTATGATTTCAGCGGCGACTGGCGAGTCGGTAATCACTTCGATTGGATGATATTGGACGGAACAGATTCCTATGGCTTTTCCAAAACCATTTTTCCGCTGGCGACCTCATCCGTGGCACGGCCTGGAAGTTGGCCCGAATCCGCCGCATCTTGTCAATGCCTTCATTGAGATTTCGCCATTCGATCTTGTCAAATACGAAGTCGATAAAGTCACTGGTTATCTGCGAGTTGACCGACCGCAGCGCACGTCCTCACAGCCACCGGCGTTGTACGGATTCATACCGCGAACTTTTTGTGGCACTCGTGTGGCCGAACTGATGCCTAAAGCCCGCAAAGGCGACGGCGACCCGCTGGATATCTGCGTACTGAGCGAACGTCCGATTACAAAATCGGAAGTGATCGTCACCGTTCGCGTCATCGGCGGATTGCCGATGCTCGATGGTGGAGAAGCGGATGACAAAATCATCGGCGTGCTTGCTCAGGACATGATCTGGTCGCACGTCGAAGACCTTGATGAATTGCCACAAGCGCTGGTTCAGCGACTGCGGCACTACTTTACGACCTATAAATCCATGCCGGGCGAAACAACGCAACAGGTTTCGATCGATCACATCTACGATCGCGCACACGCTGAAAAAGTCATCCTTGCCGCGATGGCGGACTACGATGACGAGTTCGGCGGGGCCTGATTAAACGCAATACCGTTCAACGAAGGACACATGTAGCGAAAGTCGTCAAGACTTTCGGCCATTTTACAGGACTTCCGAAACTCTTGACGAGTTTCGCTACCCCACAAATGGCCTTCATGAACGGTATTGTGATCAAACGCAGTCCGAAAAATGTCCCTGAGTTGTTTCCGCAGCAACGGGACGACGCATGTCTGGACAGTCCGTTGGCATGCCAACCATTGATGCTCGACGTCCCTTAACTGAGTCGCCTTACACATCCATCAGGACGTTCAAGCGTGCCGGTACACTCAGAAGTTGTCACTTCCGCTACGGCAGCGGAGGCAGTTCAAGTTCCTCTAAAAAACCGTTGTGTTTCTCTTTTGCTGCCTTGATTGCCTTTTCGGTGTCAATCAATTCCTGGTGCGTGACAGCCAAGTCGATCTCCACTTCGTCTTCTGCCGTGCTCACGTACCGTGAAATGTTGAGGTTGAAGTTGTTTGCCTCGATCTCCTTCATCTTGACGCGGCGGGCGTAACGTCCCATCGGCTTGACCGGCCGTTTATGATACGTGTCTATGATTCTTGCAATGTTCCAGAGCGTTTTGCCGAGTTATTTTTGGTCCAGATCAGTCATGGGGTTGAGACGTTTTCGGTCGGGGTCTGTTGTCGGAGTGTCTTCGCTTCGATATGCACCAGTCTTCCGTCCCTGACGACGACAAGATCGGTGTTGGACTGGATCGCCACCTTGCGTGCCAGTTCAGAGGCACGCCTCAGCGCCGTCAAGGAGGATCGAAGGTCAGGATCTTTCGCCTGAGAAATGTCTCGCGGGTCCATTAGTTCTCACTCCATTCGAGCAGTTTTGGGTCTTCACCGGCATTATCGTACACGGCCCAGGTGTTCACAACCGCTTTGTATCGTTGTTCAAGGTTCCGCAGCCCGGCGGCAAAGCGACGTCGGATGACCATCTCGGGAATATCGTGGCCTCCATGCCGCACGCGTGATGCCACCCGAGCTATGGCTTTGAATAGTGGCTCAAACCAATAGTCACTATTACCTCTTCGCTTTCCGTGTCATTGACCCAGGAAATAGAAGGCCAGATTTTGAGAGACCGGACAATACCGCTTCCAATTCCTCGATAATTCACAAGATCTGGAGCGAACGAGGCCAACAGAACATTTCGGCTGCGTCGAACGCCCCTGCGGATTTGATTGACAGTGAGACTGTTCGGCAGTTTACCAGGACTGCGTATCTCAATTCGATCATCGAAGATAAACAGCTTGATGGAATCCTTGATGAAGTAGTCGCGGTGTATCAAGGCATTGACGAGCAGTTCTTCAAAAACGGTTTCCGAAACCTCAAGGCTTCCAGTCTGATTGAATGATCCCTCACCCTGGATTCGAGCATTCCATCGCTTCAGGAAACCCATGCCTTCGTTATATTGCTCCGCCAAAGCCCCGGTGATCGTTCGCTGATCGTGCCATTCAGACGATGCACGCTCGGAGCCCTTGAACCAAACGGCATCTGTTTTCATCTCTGGCAGCAGGACCGGAAGGCGTTTTCCAAATAGCAGCAGCCCGGCCACGGTCACGCGGCCCGAATCCACCAGCTCCAGGTTCTCCAGTGTCCTCTGATAGGCTTCGCGCTCCTCGCTTCGATTCGGCGGTGTTTCAGAGTATTTCGTCTCGTAGAACCGCTCGAACCGCTCGTGATCAAAGTCCTCTAAGGTGGAGGCGGCGACCACTTGACTTTCTGCGTAGAGTTTCTCCCCCGACTGAAACAATCGCGCTAGCTCTTCGGGACTTTGCACGCGGCGTTTGTCCGGTCCATTCTTCACCCAATACACGCCCTTGTTGTCGCAATAGGGTTTGGACGGGCCGTCGGAAATCTCGATGACGACCACAATTCCATCGACCGTGGGAATCGATTTCGACAGGATGGAAAAGGGTGGACGAACACTGTCCCAAGACACTTTCGCCATGTCCTCGCCGACCTTCTCTGCCTGTTCGCCACTTAGTCCTGCGATGGTGCCATCTTTATCGACGCCGACGAAAATACGGCCGCCGCCGCTGTTTGCGAAGGCGACGACCTCGCCCGCCATCTTGTTGTCAGCCGAAAGCTCTCGCTTGAATTGCCGCGTGCTATCTTCGCCAAGCAGTATCTGGTTTCTTAGTTCGAATTCTTCCATAATTGATAGATTTCCTTTCTTCGCCGGAACGCATCTTCTCCGCCTTCCATCACGGTGACGATGCGCTTCTGGATCTCCTTGTCGTCAATGCTGCCATGATTGAACGAGAAGGTTTCCCCAACTTTCCGGCATACGATAGCCTGTTCCGCATCGCCCAGCACCGGAATGTTTGGGTTGTGGGTCGCGAACACAAACTGCGTCAACTCTTTCCGCTCCAGCAGTTGTCGGATGAAGTGGCTGTAGAGGGTCTCGTTGTCCAGATCGTCTTCCGGCTGGTCGATGAGGATGACCGGATGCCGCTGCAGGTGCATCAGAATGTGCAGGATCACGGTGGCCCGCTGCCCGAGCGAATAATCCCCCAGCGGCTTCTGGTGGAAGAGAATGACAGTTTCGTCGGGTGTCCGGAAGGTCAGGAAGTCCGACAAATGCTCCAGCAGCACGGAACGCACCTTCAGCGCAGCGTTCTCGCTCAACTGTTTTTCCAGATCCCCACGGCTTTGATACAGTTCGCGTCCATCGACAAAGGCGTCTTCGATTGCCTCGTAAGAGACTGCCTGCAAACCGCTGCCCCTGAACTTCGAGCGAAGGAACTCACCGAAAGCACGGCGTTTTCCTTTGAAGGATGTCTGGAGGCGAATCTCAGGAGGCAACTCTACTTCTAGCCGCCGCACCTCAGCTTCGCGTTCAGTGAAACGCTGCCGCCAGAAATCGTGCAGCTTGTTGATCGCCGCCCCAAGTAGATCCCGCGCGCCCTGCTCGGTTTTGGAGCGTTGTGCGCCAGCCGCCAGTAACTTCACCAATTGATCCAAGCGGGCCTTCTTTTTGCGGAACAGCTCCAGATCAAGCTGCGGTTCGTTCAACGTCTTTTGTAGTTCGGCAACATCCTGCTTCATCTCGTGCTGCACCGGAACGAGTTTCTGAAGGGCCACGCCGACCAATGTGAATGCATCTCGCAATGTCGTAAGCGTCGCTTGAGCACTAAATTTAGCCTCATCAGATTTTGCTTTGGCCGCGACGAGGTCAGCAGCGCTGGGCTCGGTTCGTTTGGATTTCAGTACCGGAAATGCCGCGTCCGCATCATCCCAGTCGATCGATTCCTTGAGTTTCGTGCCCAATTCCGTCAACGCCTGTTGCCACGAAATGATCGCCTGTCGATCACTGTCAAACAGGGTCATGTCGGCGAGCTTTTTGTCTACGCCTTTGTCTTTGAAAATCTGAAGCTGGGCATCCAGTTCATTCTTTTCCTTTTGCAGCGCGGCGATCTGCTCGGTGGCCTCCAGCGTCTCTTTGAGTTGGCGGGCCGCCTGGCGGACTCCTTCCATCAGCGCGGCCTCCTCTTGCGGCTTTGCGTCGATCCGGTCTGCCAGCAGCTTGTCGAGAAAGCTTTCGTCGAATGACTCCGATCTCGTCGAAAGATCTTTCTGCCCGAAGTAGAGGATGTCTTTCAGGATCGATCCGGGAGAAATGTCTCGATACGTTCCGTCGAGATACACTGCGGGTTGGCCGGTACGCTCGCGTTCGATTCTCACTTCGCGACCGAATTCATCCACCGCTTCCACGACGACTTTGCCCGCCGGTGACAACATTCGTTCGACGAGGCCGGATTTGTATCGCTCATCCGATACCTCGCGGAATCCTAAGGCGTGACGCACGCATTCGATTACCGCCGATTTTCCGTTCCCTCGCGGCCCAATCAGGCAATTCAGCGATGGTGACAACGGGATGACATGCCCGTCCAAAGCACCGCCATTGAAACTCACTTGACGCAAAAGCACGGCCTGCCGGGGTTCAGGCAATGAGGAACGAACCCGGTGCGCGTGATCGAACAGTGCAAACTTTGCCGCTTCGAACGAAAGCTCCCCGAGCTTGAGATAGCAGTTGCGGTCACTTTCCCCGACTTCCTCAATGCATTTGGGATCGGAGCCTTCCACAAAGGCAGGGAGGGGCATCGTATTCGGCCAACGCATTTGCACGACATTCGGTCGCTTTACCTTTTGCAACCCCAGAACCCGCTCCCTCCACCGCTTGCCGCAACCGTTGATCATGTGGGCGAGATTATCTCCAAGCAACTCCTGGAACAGACCATTGTCGCTTTGCACATGGGCGAAGACCACGAAGTAATCCTCCTTTACATCGTCGAGTAGTTCCAGGCAGTGACAGAAATCATCCTTGGTTCGGGTGCCTTCGTCCGGTGGCCCTTGGAATTGGGTGGAGAGGAAACGGTTGATTCGATCATCACTCTCCGCGTTGTCCACCCAGCCATCGGGATTGAAAATGATCAGGGTGTGAATTCCGCCCCCGCCATCTTTGATGCCAAGCTCAACGCCGGGAAGGACGAGAATTCCCTCCTTCGCACCAAGTTGGCGCAAGGTCTTGTATTCGTCTCGATCAAAATGGTTATGATTCGTGACCACCGCCACCCGGATCTGTTCCTTCTTGATCCGACCGATCCAATCTTTCGGGAATCCGTTGGCCTTTGAATGGCCACTTTCATTTTCACCGCGATACTCTTCCCGAAACAGCTTTCGGGACGCGCCGGGATCCTTGAGCGTGTGCAGATGGAAGTCCACGCGAACCCATTCGGCTCCGCGGGGAAACTGCTCGTTATTCTTTGGGTTCATCTTGCTCATGTTAAGTGGTGGTGGCTGAAACATCCATCCTTCATTGTGCGTTCGGCGACTGCGGGCGAGTTTATAAGACTCTGCAGGTTACGAACAGGGCCGAGTTATTGAGATTCTTCCGGGTAGATCTTTAATCTGCATTGTCTGGCATCAGATTAAGTCTGTTAGCAAGTCGAGTCAGAACTAGAAACAGTTGCTGGATTTTTCGAGAAGCACGCAGAGATAGCTCGAACCCCCGAGGTCTCCTTGGCTTCGCTCAGTCCGTCTCCAGAGGCATCCTTGTCCGTGACTTCTTGATTTCAGGTTCTACTTTCTTACGGTGGTGCAAGACCGTACAATGCTGAAGGCAGCGTGAACCGCCTGCCGATGACCTACCTTCGCTCGGCATCCATCCCACCGCATCCGAGAAACACTCATGTCTATTTTCACCGCTTCCCGCCGCGCACGTGCGGGCTTGTGCCTGTTGATATGGGGCATGTTCTGTACGTCGCTGAATGCTCAGGTGGATTTCAATCGCCACGTGCGTCCTATCCTTGCCGAACATTGCCTTCAGTGTCATGGCCCGGATGCTGAAAAACGCAGCGCGGATTTGAGGCTCGACGTGGAAGCCGAAGCAAAAAAGTCCGCCATCATCGCCGGATCGGTGGCCGACAGTGAGTTGCTTCATCGTATTCAGTCTACGGATCCAGAAACCGTCATGCCGCCGCCTGCAAATGGTAAGGTGCTGACCGAGGCGCAGAAGGAAATTCTGCGACAATGGATTCAGGAAGGCGCGAAGTATTCCAACCACTGGGCGTTCCAGCCCATCGAAGCATCAGAACCGCTGCTCAAGGCGCTGCCTGATTCAACGGCCGATGCGTTGCCTGTGGATCGTTTTGTGATGGACAAACTCCAAAAAGCAGGACTCAGTTACTCAAAGCCCGTGAGTCGAACACAGTTCATTCGGCGCGCGACATTTGATCTCACTGGACTGCCACCGACCTGGGCCGAAGTGGAAGCTTTTGAAAACGACACCGCAAAAGGCAGCGAAGAGCGGCTGATCGACCGCCTGCTGACGTCGCCTCGTTACGGCGAACGCTGGGGACGCCACTGGCTGGACATCGCTCGCTACGCAGACACGCATGGCGGCGCGGCGATTGGTTTTACGACGTTCCCGTTTTCTTACACGTATCGCGACTATGTCATCAACGCATTCAACAACGACTTGCCGGTCGATCGTTTTCTTTTGGAACAGATCGCGGCTGACCAGCTTGAACTTCCGGACAACGATCCATCACTGGCGGCCCTTGGCTTTCTGACGGTCGGAATGCAGTTTCGAAATTCTAACGACACGATCGATGATCAAATCGACGTGATCACTCGCGGGCTCATGGGACTGACCGTGACTTGTGCACGATGCCATGACCACAAGTTCGACCCGATCCCGACGGCAGACTACTACGCTCTGTATGCGTCGATCGCTGCCAGCAAAGCTCCTTCGCAACTGCCAGCCATCGGAGCCGTGGCTGATGAGAACGCTCACCAGCAATACGAGCGAGAACTCAGCGAGTTGAAATTTAAGTACCAGCAGTTTGCTCGCGAACAAAATGAAGTTCTACGGAATCGGCTGCGAATGCAGGTGGGACTTTACCTGGCGGAAATTGCAAAAGGTGTCGGTGAACAGGACCTGTCGACTCAGTTTCTATCGTATCGCACCGACGATATTCGTCCGCTCGTTTTCAATCGCTGGCGAACCTGGCTGGCGGGTCTCAGCAAGGACGAAGCTGTCTTTGGACCATGGCTCGAAATGCAGTCATGGGGAACCATTTCCGAAGGCGAATTTCAGAAACGCCGCGATGAATACCTGAGCCGCCTTTCCAGCGAACTGGATACCATCGGGCGGACTCCTGACAAACTGCACGCACTGCGCGGTGAACCGCCGAAATGGAATCCGTTCATTGTCGATGCGATGGTGGAACAGAAACCCAATTCGCTGAGTGACGCTGCTGCGGTTTATGGAAAAGTGTTTGCGGAGCAGCAGCGGTTGTGGTTGCAATCTCTGCTGGAATCGTCCAGTGAAGCCGCACCGGGTGGCACAGTCCTGCCAGACGATAATCCTCAGCACCAGATAATCAACAGCCCTTCGCATCGACAAATTCGTCATCATCTTTACGCACCGGGTTCGCCGTTTGATGTTTCGGATGAAGAGGCAGTGCGACTCACCAATCGCACGATTTCCGACCTGGCCAGCGGAAAGAAAGGCGCAATACATCAGTTGAACCTGTCGTCACCTGGTTCGCCTCCGCGAGCGATGATGGTTCAGGAAGATCCACATCCCAAGGCCACACGCATCTTCGTGCGAGGCAACCCGCTGGCACGTGGTGACGTCGTGCAGGCGAAGTTTTTGTCGGCGTTGCCAGGCGACCATAGTCAGATCTATGAAGACGGCAAGCGACGACTTGGACTGGGCCGATCCGTCATCGGCGACAGCAATCCGCTCACGGCACGAGTCCTGATCAACTGGGCATGGCAGAATCACTTTGGTGTCGGCCTCGTGCGAACGCCTGATGATTTTGGGACTCGTGGTCAGGCTCCAACGCATCCTGAATTGCTGGATTACCTCGCTGATCAGTTTCAAAAAAACGGATGGTCAATGAAGTGGCTTCATCGTCAGATCATGCTCAGCCAGGCCTATCGTCAGGGTGCCATTGAGAACGAACATAGTCGTCAGGTCGATCCGGAAAATCAATTGCTCTGGCGCATGCCGCGACGACGCTTGGATTTTGAAGCCATGCGGGATTCGATGCTGGCCGCCTGTGATGAACTGGATCTCACAATGGGAGGTCGGCCGATTGATCTGAATGCATCACCTGCAGTCCCCAGACGCAGTGTGTATGGATTCGTCAATCGAGACATTATTGCGAATCTGATGAGCACTTTTGATGCGGCAAATCCGAATGCCTGTACGGCCAGGCGTCCGGAGACCACAGTGCCTCAGCAAGCATTGTTCGCCCTGAATTCGGACTTCATTCAGGACCGCGCATTAAGGCTGGCCACAATCACAAAACAAATCAATGCGGCGTCGGATGACGATCGTATCGTGGCGATGGTTCACAGAACTCTTTGCCGAAACCCGACTGACTCCGAAGTAGGTCAGGCGAAGAAGTTCTTGACTGACGCGATTTCCTCCACGACAACAGCGGACGGTGCAGCGGCTGATCCGGAACGGGGCTGGATACTGCTGGCGCACGCACTGATGGCATCGAACGAGTTCACGTTTTTGGATTAGAGGTTAGCATGATCAACTCAACGCGACGTCACTGGATGCAAACCTGCGGCATGGGATTTGGCGGGCTCGCGCTGGCCAATCTGCTGGGAAACACAGCGTCGGCCGATGAGTCGGGCGGAGCCATGCAGACGCATTTCCCTGGTCGAGCCAAACACATCATTCATGTGTTTCTGAACGGCGGAGTTTCTCAGGTCGATACATTCGATCCGAAGCCCGAGCTGACTCGTCTGGCTGGCAAGATGCTTCCCTTTGAAAACCTGCAAACCGAACGCAAGACGGGCGTGGCATTGCCAAGCCCGTTCAAGTTTGAAAAGCATGGTCAAAGCGGCATTGAGATGAG
>JBDNFT010000153.1:0-4893 GCA_041689695.1 Planctomycetaceae bacterium
CGCCGCGAAAAATTGCGACAGATTCAAGGGCTTCACACGTGTGAGCCAAACCGAAACATTCCGGTAAAAAACACCGAGCAGACGGTGACTGACTTGCTGCAATTTCATTAGGGCGACGTCAATAACGTGGCCGCTATGCTGCGTAAAAATGGTCTTCAGAGGAATGACCGGTGATGCAAAACGTTCTCACTGCAATTTCAGAGGGACTCAGGCCGGTCAAACGTGATTTCTGAAACAGTCAGTATCACTCGGAGGTCTCTGATCGTCAGCTAACTGACGCGATTATGAACGTTTTGCGTTACGTCCACAGCAGGCAGAATGGGCGTCGAACGGTAAGGACAAGCGACTTGCTCATGCGTTCGACTGGTTCAGTATAGGATATATCGACAATAAATGTCAGTAGAATGTTGAAATACTTTCGTCAGAAGGCAAAACAAAAGGTAAATGGGGGAGTTTTCTTTTCCAAAAGGCCATGAAAACAGATGCTGACTGCGGCAATATCACTCGAAAAACACTATATGATTTGAGGTGAGCGATGCTAAAGGCGAGCGGAAGAATCAGATTTACAAAACGATGTTGCCCTCCCGAAAGGGATCCGACTTGAGACAAATCGCACTACGTAAGCAGATCTGTCTCAGATCTGCATCCATCAGTCTGGTTGATGGACATTGGTTGCCCGGCAGGAGACTCTGCAATGGCAATACCTTTGCAGCCGCTCGCAGCCCACGCTGAAACAAGCCAGTGTTACGCTTTGCGAAATCGATCGTTGTCGCAACAATGCCTTGAGATGTGAACCGTCTGTTTTTTGCCAGATCAAGATCACTTAGCGATGTCCTCTGCCGAACAGTACCTCAAGCCCGAAGTCATCCAGAGCATCGCTCGTCTGGATCTTCGCGCGAAGTTTATCGTCGAAGGATTGCTTGCTGGGTTGCACACAAGTCCCTTCCATGGCTTCAGTGTGGAATTCAGTGAGCACCGGCGATATGAACCGGGTGACGACCCGAAGGATATCGATTGGCAAGTCTTCGCTCGCACCGACCGCATTTACATCAAACGCTACCAGGCTGAAACGAACATCACAGGCTATCTGCTGATGGATCTGTCTCGCAGCATGGCTTACACATATCGCCAGACGTTGACGAAATTTGACTATGCGATTTGTCTCGCCGCGTCGATCAGCTACCTGATGATTCATCAACAGGACCCGATTGGCCTGATGACATTTGATGATGAGCTGCGAGCCAGCTTGCCCGCCCGCAGCCGCAGAACACATCTCGGCGATATCCTTGCCGTGCTGCAGCGCTGCAAGCCAACGGGCAACACAAATATCGGTGGCAACCTGCGGCGTGTGGCGTCGATGATTCGACATCGCAGTCTCATGATGCTGATGTCGGATCTGCTCTCAGACCCTGACGAAATTATTGATGCGCTGCGTATGCTGCGCTATCGCGGCCATGACGTGATTGTGTTTCACATTCTGGATGAAGCGGAAGTCACGTTTCCATTTTCCGGCAGCGTCGATCTGCTGGAACCCGAATCGCAGGATCACGAAATTTTTGATGCTGCAGGCATTCGCGGCGACTATCTGGAAGCTGTGGCAGAACTCCGGGAACGCTTTCGTTCGGTATGTGTGAGCATTGGAGCGGACTATGTGCCGCTCGACACGCGTATGCCGTTCGACAAGGCGCTGGTGGAGTTTCTGTCGCAGCGACAGGCCAGGTTCTGAACTCTGTATAAGGATGATCGATAATGAAACCCATGACCAAATGTGTGGCGATCCTGACATTGACCGCTACCGTCCAGTTTTCTGAAATCACAATTGCTGCTTCAACGGAGCCCAATCCCATCGTGACTGCTCAATCTTCTGCCGATCCTGATATGCAGCTTCCTGACGACAATGCTTTCGCGGCGCCAAGTCCGCTTGCATTCCATACGCCCGCGTTCGACAAAATCAAACTCGAACATTACCAACCGGCATTTACAGTTGGCATGAAGCAGCAGCTCGCTGAAATGGAAGCGATTGCATCGCGAAAAGAAGCATCGACGTTTGACAATACAATCGTGCCCATTGAAAAGTCAGGCGCTCTGCTGACTCGTGTCCGCAACGTGTTTTCCAATATGACATCGGCGGAGAAATCAAAAGACCTGCAGAATATCGAAACAGAACTGGCCCCTTTGCAGGCGGCTCATTCCGACAACATTCTGCTGAATCGCGGACTGTTCGCTCGCGTCGAAAAACTTTACGAAACTCGCGATACGCTGGGACTGAACGAAGAGCAAAGCGAAGTTCTTAAACAGCATTACGAAAGCTTTGTACGTGCTGGTGCGAAACTTGATGAAACGCAACAGGCTCGTATTCGAATTTTGAACGAACAGCTTTCGAAGCTCGAAACAAAATTCGAAGAGAATCTTCTCGCCATTACAGAAGAGCGATCTGTCTTCGTGGACGATGCTGCTGAACTTGACGGCATAAATGAAGCTGCCATCAAAGCGGCCGCCGAAGGTGCGGCGAAACGCGGCAGGGCTGGCAAATATCTGCTGGAAATCACAAATACGACTCGCGTGCCACTGCTGACGTCGTTGAATAATCGCACAACTCGTCAGCGGATTTGGGAGGCATCGGCATATCGTGGCCTGGGTCGCGACGGTGGCATCGATAATCGTCCGTTGATCCTTGAGATTGCTCAGCTCAGAGCCGAACGCGCGAAGCTGCTCGGCTTTGCAAATCACTCGGCTTACAAGCTACAGAACCAGATGGCAGAAACGCCTGATGCGGCTCGCAAGATGCTGGATGATCTCGTTCCTGGCGTTCTGGCCAAGGTGAAAATTGAAGCGGCGGACCTGAATGCTATGATCAAATCCAGCGGAGCCGATCATGAACTCGCAGCGTGGGACTGGGAATACTATTCAGAGAAGGTTCGCAAGGAACGTTTCGAAGTCGATGAAGCGGCAGTCGAACCTTATTTTGAACTCGACAACGTTCTAAAAAACGGCGTCTTCTTCACGATGAATAAACTGTACGGAATTGAATTCCGTGAACGGACCGACTTGCCAGTCTATCATCCCGATGTGCGTGTGTTCGATGTCTTCGACAAGGACGGTTCTCACTTTGCCATCTACTACGTGGACTTCTTCAAACGTGACACAAAACGTGGCGGGGCGTGGATGAGTTCCTTTGTGGACCAGTCAAAGCTGCTCAAAGAAAAGCCGGTCATTGTCAACGTGTTGAATATCCCAAAACCTGCCGCCGGCGAACCAGCGCTCATCAGCTTTGATAACGTGACGACGATGTTTCATGAAATGGGTCATGCACTCCACGGCATGTTTTCAGATGTGACGTATCCGTCTGTTTCGGGCACGGCAACGCCACGTGACTTTGTTGAGTTTCCATCGACGTTCGAAGAAGACTGGGCAATTCAGCCGGAAGTTCTTAGCAACTATGCCAGGCACTACAAAACCGGCGGACAGATTCCACGCGAACTACTCGACAAAGTCATTCGAGCCAACAAATTCAACAAAGGGTTTGACACGCTGGAATATATGGCCGCAGCATTGCTGGATCTTGAATGGCACACATTGACATCAGAAGAGATTCCTGAGGACGCAGAAAAATTCGAAACCGCCGCATTAAAGAAATACGGGATCGACTACTCGGCCGTTCCACCGCGTTATCGAACGGCTTACTTCGCACACATCTGGGCCGGCGGTTATTCCAGCAGCTACTACGCTTACCTGTGGAGCGAAGTTTTGGCGGCGGATGCTTTTGCGTACATGCAGTCTCATGGTGGCCTGACTCGCGAAAACGGCCAGCGTTTCCGTGACACAATTCTGTCAGTGGGCGGTAGCCGTGAACCTATGGATGCCTACAAAGCCTTTCGCGGCAGCGAGCCCACGGTTGAAGCATTACTGAAACGCCGAGGCTTGAAGTAGGTGCGGCGTGCGCTCTCGTGCCCCGTAGTCTACTTCTGGCAAGTGGGTGGGCGTGAGTCGCCCGATTTTTGGGTTCTGTATGAAGCTGCGGCGCAACGGTTTAAGGTGTGCCCTCAGGGCCGAAGTGTAAAACCGAATGTTTAAATTGTTGGGCGACTGTATCATCCAAGATTCAGTTTCGGGCCGTACAACTCGGCGTCTCGAGTTATGTGTTGTGCTTTTATGGCATATTGGGAGACAAGCATATCACGCAGATAACCATCGATTTCGAAGCTATCGACAACCGAATCCGACCTCACGACGACGTCAATGACGAGATCCAGAAAGTCACCATCGGTGCGACAGTCGCCCACACGACGAATAGGGAGCGAAACGCTGTAGTGACGTTCCACCTCCATTGTGATTTCGACCATTTCAAGGCCCATGTGGTACATTTCATTAAATGAGTCGCACAACGATGTGTCGTCTGACAATTTGTCGCACAAACATCTGATCTACAATATGTACTACACCATAGGCTGGTTCGACGTGCGTCCCAATTACGCATCGCCGTGACTATCCCAAGTCGCGCCTCAATTGGCTGAAGTGAGTTGAAGCTGAGGTCGCAATTGTTGTCTGCGAGTCTCAACGACGGTGGCGGCTGCTTCGACCGCCTGTTCAGCCGTCGTCAATTCTGCTGTGGACGATGTTACGACGGCTTCAATCGCAGGAACTTCAGCCGTTAAGGTTTGCATTGATGTTTCGGCGGCCTTCATCGTTTCATTGGCAGCAACGATCACTTTGGCAACCGCATCGACCTCAGTTTTTGTATCCGTCATCGACTTGTCCATCGCCGCGACTTGCTCCGTGATCGTGACGATGGATTTCTCCTGGCGATCTGCCACCGCCGCCAGACTCTCTGTCGTTGTCTTGATCTCAGCATTTTCCGGCAGTGCAGCCAATGCGGCTTTCACCTGCTCAAGA
>JBDNFT010000154.1:0-1863 GCA_041689695.1 Planctomycetaceae bacterium
CGGTGTGAATCGATGTGAGCTGTTGCAGACGATACGAAAAGTTGAGATCCGAATCGGGATAATCGGTGTCCCATTGCCAGCCGCGAAACGACCGGTACTTGATACGTGCGAACGTAAACACGTCCCGTTTGAACTTTTCGTCGAGCTTCCAGTCCGGGACACCGTTACGCTGCACACGACCGTCAGTACCTTGAAAATCGCGATAGCGACCACGACGTCCGCCGAATTGTCCGAACTGCGTAAAAGCGGCAGCCGTACAAGAGACGGCCAGCACGGCGATCAGTATGATTCTATGGCGTCGATACATATTCCAAACAAGGGCTGAAAGCCCTTGACCCAAAGGAGCCTACCGGCTCGTTGCCAATTCGTCGCTCACGTTGTTCGCTCGCCGAAAGATGCATGCACAGTGCCCGCATACAACGGAGTAAGAATTTAACTCTCGACGTCGCCATGAATACGTGTGTTTGCAGGAACGCACGTTGTCGCAGATTTTCAGATGAATTGCTACCGTCAACGGATTCTCTATGAACCAGTTTATTCGGCACCTACTATCATTTTTGTTAGCTTACAGCAGTACACTATTTTCGGTCGCTGAGGATTCTCAGTCTGAAACGACAACCATCATCCGCGATGACTGGGGAGTCGCGCACATCCACGGAAAGACGCACTCGGATGCCATTTTCGGTGTTGGGTACGCTCAGGCGGAAGATTATTTCTGGCAACTGGAAGACACCTGCATTCGAGCGCTCGGACGATACGCTGAAGTCGTCGGCAACGAAGGCGTTCGGTCAGACATTCTCAATCGCAGCTTCGAAATCGTCGCTCGTTCACAAGCGGACTTCGAAAAATTCCCGGACGAACATCGTGAGATGGCATCAGCATTTACTGCAGGCGTCAATCGCTGGCTGGAAACTCATCCAACAGAAAAGCCGCGATTGCTGAAACACTTTGAGCCGTGGTATGTGCTGGCCATGGATCGCCATATCATTCTGGATTTCGTTTATCGTCAATCGCACATCGGCAAACCGGACGAACGCGGGGAAACCGACGTTGCAAAGTTGAATGCATGGGAGCTGCCACCGGAGTCCGAAACGAGTTTTGACAAAGATATTCGCGCAGCGATTGGTTCAAACGCATGGGCAATTTCCGGGCAGAAAACGAAATCCGGTTCAGCAATGTTGTTTACGAATCCTCATCAACCGTGGTACGGCATGGGGCAGTTCTACGAACTACATGTCAGAAGTGACGAAGGTCTGAATTTCAGCGGTGCAAGTTTCTTCGGCAGTCCGTTTCCGACGATTGGCCACAACGAACATCTCGGCTGGACCTACACGGTGAATGAGCCGGACATCGCCGATGTCTGGCGCGTTCAATTCGACGATCCAGCGAATCCTCTGAACTACCGCTTCGACAACGGCTATCGTTCCGCCACAGATTGGCAGGAAACTTTACTCGTGAAACAAGGCACAAATCTGGTCGAGCAAACGTTCACGTTCCGCAAAACGCATCACGGCCCGATCGTGCGGAAGGAGCAGGAAGGCGTCTATCTTGCTGTGCAGGTCGCAGGATTATTTCATATGGACCGCATGAAGCAGGCCTGGGGCATGACCATGGCAAAAGACTTTGCCACATGGAGAGCAGCCATCAGCCACTGCGCGATTCCTATGTTCAATGTGGTCTACGCTGACGATGCGAATAGTATCTTCTACGCTTGCAACGGGTCGATTCCCAAACGCGATCCGTCATTTCAGTGGACACAGCCGGTGGATGGCAGCAATCCCAAGGCCGATTGGATGGGCTTTCACACGTTCAACGAACTGCCGCAGGTGCTGAATCCTCAGTGCGGCTACGTGCAAAGCTGCA
>JBDNFT010000155.1:0-3574 GCA_041689695.1 Planctomycetaceae bacterium
TCGCATCGCTCTGGCAAATCCGCGTTTGCATATGGTGCTGCGACACAACGAAAAACTTGTCTACGAATTACCGGCTGCGGCTGAGCCTCTTGAAAGGATTCGTCGCTTTTTCGGCAGTGAAGTGGCTGACCATCTGATTGCAGTATCATCCGAGTCTCAATTGCCGACAGGCGAAAAAATACGCTTATGGGGTTATGTCGGTGCTCCTGCGCTGAGTCGATCAACGCGGAAAGATCAGTTTCTGTTCCTCAATGGCCGTTGGATTCAGGACAGAAGTCTGCAGCACGCGCTGGCGGAAGCGTATCGTGGGCTGTTGATGGTTGGCCGACATCCGGTCAGCTTTTTGTTCCTTGAACTTCCGCCAGCCATGGTGGATGTCAACGTCCATCCGAATAAAAGCGAAGTCCGATTTCAGGACAGCCAGCTTCTGTATCGTCAGATGTTAAAAACCTTGCGTGACAAGTTTCTGACGCTGGAGTTCAGGTCAAACATTGAAGTTCAAGGTGCAGGTCGGGCTGGTGCTGGACGTCCGAATGAGCTTCGTTTTGATCGTCCAACGGCACCTCTGCAACCCCAGAAAGAACTGGATTTATGGGCGTCACATGCGACCGTAACTTCGCCGCCACGAATTGGCGAGTTCGCTCGATCATCAGCCAACGATCGAGCCGTCTTCACCAATCCTGACGTGATTGCCGCTTTGGCAGTTGAACCACATCAGCGACGAGATTCTCTCGATCCGGCAAGTGGCACGGCTTCAGATCTCCGACAAGAATTCCACACGAATCCGGAGCCAACACCTGATTCATCATCAGCCGCAGCCTCGGATATCGCGACAGAAGACGTCGCCTCCAGTCCGACCCCGACCCTCGACACGATCGTCGATGTCCCGCCAATCGCCGATATCGAGCAAGCGATGATTTCCGCTGCTCGCCCGAGCACCGACGAATTCCGCGCGTTCCAGATTCACGACTGCTACCTTGTGGTTGCCAGCGAAGCAGGACTGGAAGTTATCGATCAGCATGCGTTGCACGAACGTATTCTGTACGAACATCTTCGCAAGCGAATCCTGGCTGGTGGCGTCGAACGTCAACGTCTGCTGATTCCTGAAACAATCGAATGTTCGGCGACGGAATGCGTCGCGCTGCTGGAATCGCTGGATCTGCTCCAGGAGATCGGATTTGAACTTCAGGAATTCGGGGGCACGACAATTCTGCTCATGTCACACCCGACTTTGATCCCACGCGGCAATCTGATTCGTATTGTCAAGGATTTTGCCGAACAGTTGATTCAGAACGATGGCAAAATGAACCGTCGCGATCTTCTCGACCACATGCTGCACACGATGTCGTGTCGCGCTGCAATTAAATCCGGCCAGAGGCTGGCTTTGGAAGAGATGCAGGAACTGCTGCGGCAGAGACATCTGGTTGATGATTCACACCATTGCCCTCATGGTCGACCAACAGCGTTGACGTTAAGTCGCGGCACACTGGACCAGCAGTTCGGACGGCTTGGGTAAAGACAGTCAACGTCTTCTTCCAGCTCCTTGTTCCGAGGCTCCAGCCTTGGAACGAGAATCGATGGGAAAAATGCTCATCAGGACGGGACTCGAGTCCCGTCCTACAGTCGCGCGGCGTGCTCTGACACAAACCTACTTCTTCTTTTTCTTCGCCGCTGCGTTCTTATTCTTTTTCGCGGAACTGCCGCCGGACTTCGTAGCGTCAGCCTTGTTTTCGGCTGGCTGACCTGAAAAAACTCGATCCCAACCTGAAACGAATTTCTTACTTGCACCGGTATGAACTGTATAGCCTGTCATTCTCTGCAGATCCCATTGAGCGTAGTTAAACAAAAATCCCCCCGAATACACCGCAAGGGCATAGACGGGGGGACTTGAATCATACATTACACCGAAGCAGCGGCTTCGGCATTTTCTTCAGTGACAGCATCTTCAGCTCCGCCGTCAAACATCAATTGCTTCTGGTCAGCGACTTCTGCCAATCGCACGCGAATGACGTTTTGACCATCGAACGTGCCTCGCAGAAGTTCTTCTGACAACGGATCTTCAATGAAGCGTTCGATACTGCGACGCAAAGGGCGAGCACCGTAATCGAGCCCATCGTCAGCTTCGCCCTTATCAATGATGAAGCCACGAGCTTCGTTTGAAAGTTCCAGCCGCTTGCCGCGTTCCTTCAGGCGATCGTAAACCTTCGCCAATTCGATATCGACGATGTACATCAGCTCGTCGCGTGTCAGCTTACGGAACACTACGACTTCGTCGAGACGTCCAAGGAATTCCGGCTTGAACTGTCGCTGCAGTTCGTGCATCAGATTTACTTTCATGTCGTCATAGGATTTTTCCTGATCACGTTCACGCAGAGTATGCAGCCCCATGCTTCCGCCGTGAGCCATCTTGCTGGCTCCTGCGTTGGTAGTCATGATCAAAATCACGTTCTTGAAGTCCACTCGGCGACCAAAACTGTCGGTCAAATGGCCTTCTTCCATGATCTGAAGCAACATATTGAAGACGTCTGGATGTGCTTTTTCGATTTCGTCAAGCAGCACTACGGCGTACGGACGTCGGCGAATCTTTTCAGTGAGCTGACCGCCTTCTTCAAAACCGACGTATCCTGGCGGAGCACCGATCAGACGGCTGACGTTGTGCTTCTCCATATATTCAGACATGTCGATCTGAATTAAAGCGTCCTGATCACCAAACATGAATTCGGCAAGCGTCTTGGCAAGCAATGTCTTGCCAACACCCGTTGGTCCTGAGAACAGAAACACACCGGTCGGGCGTTTAGGATCTTTCAAACCGCTGCGGCTGCGTCGAACAGCTTTGCAGACCTGCGTAATCGCCTGATCCTGACTGACCACACGTTTATGAAGTTCGACTTCCATTTGAAGCAGGCGCACGGCATCTTCACTCGACAGCCGTGTCAACGGAATGCCAGTCATTTTCGCAACAACTTCAGCCACAACTTCGGCATCCACAACGCCATCGGTCTGACGTGATTTCTCACGCCATTCTTCAGTGAGTTGATCCTTTTTCTTGCGAAGCTTGTCAGCCTGGTCGCGGAATGAAGCAGCTTTCTCGAACTTCTGTTCTGCAACAGCTTCTTCTTTCGCCGTGTTCAATCGCTGGATTTCTCCTTCCAGCTCCTTCAAATCCGGCGGACGCACCATGGACTTCAGACGCACGCGGGCACCAGCTTCGTCGATGATGTCAATCGCCTTGTCCGGCAGACATCGTGCCGTGATATAACGATTGGACATTTCAACGGCCGTTTCCAACGCGTCATCGGTGATCTGCACACGATGATGTTCTTCGTAACGGTCCCGAAGTCCCCTAAGAATTTCGACGGCCTGCTTGGCTGAAGGTGGTTCAACCATTACTGTCTGGAAGCGTCGTTCAAGAGCCGCATCTTTTTCAATGTACTTGCGGTACTCATCCAGGGTCGTAGCACCGATACACTGGATTTCACCTCGGCTCAACGCCGGCTTAAGTACGTTCGATGCGTCAATCGCACCTTCAGCACCGCCAGCACCTACCAGCGTATGCAGCTCGTCAATGAACAGA
>JBDNFT010000156.1:0-3796 GCA_041689695.1 Planctomycetaceae bacterium
CTTCCAGACTCTCGTCATTAATGACAGTGACCTGGTAGATCGAAGGCATCTCTTCATCTTCAAACCAGAATGTAAGGTCTGTTTCGCCAAGTTCCATTCCCACGACGCTGACTTCCGTCGGAGAGTACTGGACATAGTTGGCGATGGTGGAGTCGGTGACGGCGATGCGACGAATGTTGCGATTCGTCATCAATAACTGACTGTGCCGTCGTTCGAGTTCAAGGTTGTAGTGCGGTTTGAGCAGTCGGTCCACGTGGGGACTATGAATTGCATCCACCTTACCAGAAATGGATGGATCAGTTGACACTGGAGCATCCAGCTGAAGCCGCTGCATCTGTACTGGTCGAATGTGCCCATGCGTTCCAGCGGGGTGTTGTGCGCTCTGCTGAGCGAACAAAGTTCCCTGGGCAAGTGCTGACAGGACAACTGCCCCGGACAACATTTGCCAAAGAGTCTTCCCTCGAAAATGGCGACACCAGGTTTTAAGATAAAAACCCAGACCGGCGTTATCGGCTGACATTCGACGTGCTCCTTCCGTGTCACATCATCAACAAAGAGTTCAACGGAATTCTTTATTAACGGCCTTTCGTTTATTGCTCCTCTCTCGCGTAATCCTTACTGAGAAAGGCTTAACGGCTGCTCGTCGGCAGCTGCAAAGACCGGGTTGCTCAATCCCTATCGTCCGTCCCGTGTAATTGTGTGCGATCCGATTTCGATCAAGCTGACAGTTTTCGATTCCCCCCTGCCCATAAGTCCGATTGAGTAGACTTAAGCGATTAATTTGATGTTTACGGTTGTAGCAACGAAAAAGCGGCAGTCTGAAAACAGAACTGCCGCTTCATTGGATTCCCAAGCCGCTTATAGACGTTGGGGTGCTCTACCAAACAATATTGATATTGTTGTGTGCAATTCCTGGATGTGCCCATGGGCGACGATAGCTATGGAACGGCAGGCGATGATGAGTTCCACCACCGTCCATGTTTGGCAGGCTTTCAAAGCCACTCTGAAAACTCCGAGCGTCGACACTGCGAGAGTGACTTCCACCCACGTTCCCGCCGTAAACTCCCTCCGATCCGTACAAATTGCCTATTTGTGCAAGTCCGCCGCCGCAGCAAGAAGACGCAACCGAAGCACAGTCACAGCCGGCATCAATTCCGGGATCACTGTTTAAAACAGGCGCGTGGTGGGAGACCACCGGAGCATAGTGTGCGGGACCGTGGGAACAGCCGCAGCCAAGCAACCCAGCATGTGCGCCAGCTGTCACCAACAGAAATGCGACAGCCACCATCGCGGACAACAGAGCAGTGAGTCGTGTCATTTGAATCTTCTTTCATACTAAGCGTAGATGCTGTCGCCGAGGAATACACGTGGCACATGACAGCGCGGACCACGGTATGTTGATCTACACGCAAAACCGCTGTGCGACCAGAAGATTCAGGTGCCGAATGCACGAAAGGTAAAATATGACGGTCGGTCCGTTCGAAATGTGCACGACGCGTTGAGTTGGACGAAGCTGTCGTTTCTGAACATTTCATCAAGTGCCGACGATTCACGGCAACCGATGTACCGTATGGATCAATTTCGCTGGTCTGTGGTTTCGCGGAGTCGAAACGTACTCAGACACACTGCAATGTCTAGTGCCCTGGAGGGAGTCTATGCGTCGGACATCTTTGTTTGCTTTTCTTGTCGCCGCAATGTTAACGGCTTCCGCACAGGCACAGGTTGGGTCTCCTGGAATTGAATATGGCAACACAATTTCCGCCGGAGACGGCGTGCAGTTGTATCCATACGATCAACAGGATCCTTGGTTACACGGCCATTTTCAGCGAGTGCCTTCCTATGGCGGCTTCGCGAGCTTCAGGCCTTACAACTACCGCCACGTGTTTGCTCAGACACAACTCGCCCAACCGTGGGGGCACGCTCATTGCATGCCATACTCACAGCAGTTCTGGAATAAATATCGACCAAGTTACTTGGAAGGCAATCTGCATTCTGGGTATCAGCCAACGATGCAGAATCCCCAGACGCAAGGCTATCCGTCTCCAAATTATCCTGCTCAGGCCTATCCGCAGCAGCAGCAGCAGTATTCCAATCAGGTGTATCAGGAACCGGGCTATCCAGTTCAATCCTATCCAAATCAGGGTGCCGCAAACAATGCGTACCCTGTGAGTGCTGTGCGTCCGATCGGATACCAGACTCAGAATGTATTCCAGCAGCCTGAGCCTCGAAACGAAGCTCCACAAGGTTCAGTTTCTACCGAACAGCCCATTCATGTCTTTCCAGAACGATTGACGAATCGTTGATTGATACTCACAACAACTGAAAACTCCCTACGAGAAACGCTCCGTGCCTTCGCAAGTTGGCCCGGAGCGTTTCGGCATTTATGCCTTTCGCAAGCGTAGGCTTTCACCTCAGTTGCACGCACTCGCTCCTCATCATAACCTTACTCATAATCCTAATCTCCGATTTACAACTCACAGGTCGCGCCATGAAAATCGTTCGCATCCAAACTACTGCCGGAGATACTTGCCTCGCCAGCCAGCGCGCTGATGGTACTCTCGAACAACTTTCGGGTAGTCTGTTTGAAGGCCTGACCGCGACAGGTAAAACGGTCGTTGCGTCGAAACTCCTGGCACCGTTGGAACCAGCCGCGATTCTTTGCATCGGCCTGAACTATCGAAAACATGCCGAGGAAGGCAAACAAGCGATTCCGGCGAATCCGGTGCTGTTCATGAAGATAGCAACCACCGTCCAGAATCCAAGCGACCCGATCGTCCTGCCACGCAAACTTCGCAGCGACAAAGTGGACTATGAATGCGAACTGGCTGTGATCATTGGCAAGCGCTGTCACAACGTCAGCCGCGCGGATGCGTTGGGGTATGTTCTGGGTTATAGCTGTGCCAATGACGTGAGTGCTCGCGACTGGCAAAAAGACGGTGGTGGCGGTCAATGGTGTCGTGGAAAGACGTTTGCAACCTTCTGCCCACTCGGTCCGTGTCTTGTCACTGCTGACGAGATCCCAAATCCCAACGCCTTGCAGATACGCACAATTCTGAATGGCAACACGATGCAGGACTGGAACACGAACGACATGATCTTCGACGTTCCAACGCTCATCGAATTCCTCAGCGCCAGTACCATCCTTGCCCCCGGCACGGTGATTTTGACTGGAACGCCTCACGGTGTCGGTGCTGCCAGAACACCGCCAGTATTTCTGCAACCCGGCGACTCAGTCACAATTGAAATCGAAGGCATCGGCAGCCTGACCAATCCTGTGATTGAAGAAACATTATGACAACCGCCAAACGCGTCGCATGATCCATTCGAACGCCAGCAGCCCGACCATCAGGAACATCAGCCAACTGCGATCCCACAAGGTTCGCAGTTGCTCATCCACAACGACCGGTTGGCTTTGATCTGGTAACAAGGTTGGCAATGTCGCAAGGTCGGCGATCGGGAGATATCGGCCTTGGGTTTCTCTGGTCAGATTTGTCAGCAGTTCGACATTTTGAGTTGGATTTTGAGACTCCAGATTTGGCAGCACGACATCAATGGATGCCTGAAGGACATCGGACGACTCTGGCACAGGCACAGATAGTCGATACGTGCCAGGTGTTGGCGGACGAAAACTGGTTGTGTACTGCCCTGCCCCTCGCCTGTCGGAATTCAGACGGTCGGGAACTGTCAATGTTCGTCCTTGGCTATCTACGATCGTCAGTGGCACGGATTCTGTGATCAGCGGTTGCAGGCGGGCGTCATACAACTGTGCTCGCACGGTCACAGGTTGCCCTGGAGC